>JAZQXS010000099.1:0-12642 GCA_045633025.1 Eubacteriales bacterium
CGGCACCGCTCTGGCCATCGCAAACGCCCTCTATGAGGTGCGCCCCGAGGCCACCGTGGTCACGGGACGGAGCGGCTACGGCAAGCGCACCCCCGAGGAGATCGGTGTCCACGCCATCCGCATGGGCAACATCGTGGGTGAGCACGAGGTCATCATCGGCACCCCCAACCAGACCATCACCCTCAAGCACGAGGCTCACGACCGCGCACTCTTTGCCGAGGGCGCTCTGGCCGCCGCCGAGTTCCTTTGCAAGGGACTTCCCGCAGGGCTGTACGATATGACCGACCTGGTCTCCAAGGCCTGAAAATCCAACCTCTCGTTTTCCTCCCCCTATTAAAGTTTTAGAGGATTCTTAAGGAACCTTTTAAAAAAGGTTCCTTAAGCGAGGGCCGGGGGCAGAGCCCCTCGTTCCCCATGTCCCCCACAGAAAGGCTACCTTATGAAAATTGCGATTTACGGTTACGGCAACCTCGGCCGCGGTGTTGAGGCTGCCATGAGACAGAACCCCGATGTGGATCTGATCGGCGTATTTTCCCGCCGCGATCCCGCCACCGTCAAGACCCGCACCGGCACGCCCGTGTATGCGGCGGCCGATATTTTACAGTACAAGGACAAGATCGACGTGCTCATCCTCTGCGGAGGCAGCGCCACCGACCTGCCCGAGCTGACCCCCGCCCTGGCTAAGGATTTCTGCGTGGTGGACAGCTTCGATACCCACGCCAAGATTCCCGCCCACTTTGCAAACGTGGATGCCGTCGCGAAAGAGAACGGCACCCTGTGCCTGATCTCCGCCGGCTGGGATCCCGGTATGTTCTCCCTCGCCCGTGTCTACGCTCAGGCCATCCTCCCCGAGGGACAGGACTACACCTTCTGGGGTCGCGGTGTGAGTCAGGGTCATTCCGACGCCATCCGCCGCATCCCCGGCGTGCTGGACGCCAGACAGTACACCGTTCCCGTTCCCGCCGCGCTGGAAGCGGTGGAGCGCGGTGAAAATCCCGAGCTTACGACCCGCGACAAGCACACCCGCGAGTGCTTTGTAGTGGCCGCCCCCGATGCCGACAAGGCCGCCATCGAGCAGGCCATCGTCACCATGCCCAACTACTTCGCCGACTACGACACTACGGTGACCTTCATCACCGCCGAGGAAATGGCGCGCGACCATGCAGGCCTTCCCCACGGCGGCCGCGTGGTTCGCAACGGCCGTACCGGCATCCACAGCGATCACCGCCACACCATCAGTTACAGCCTCCGTCTGGAGTCCAACCCCGAGTTCACCGCCTCCGCTCTGGTGGCCTTCGCCCGCGCCGTCTACCGCATGAAGCAGCGCGGCCGCACCGGTTGCCTTACCGTCTTTGACGTGGCTCCCGCCGACCTGTCCCAGCTCTCTCCCGAGGAGCTGCGGGCGCATATGCTGTAAGGGCAAGGAGAACGATGAGAACGATTGTGGGAGAAACTTCTTGAAAGAAATTTCTCCCACACCCTTTTCAAGAACTTTTCCAAAAGAGATTCCGATTCGTATGAGTCCAAGCCGCATCAACAACAAACCCCGCCGAGAGGTTGAGTCCTCGGCGGGATTTTTGTCATTTGTGGGTCAGCTCCATCCGTATTGAATGATGTAGTAAATCACGTATATCCAGTTCAACAGACCATGCAGAATTGCCCAGCCAATGGACTCCCATTTGACATAGGAGATCACCATCGCCAGTACCGCGCCGAAGGAGACCCCCTTCCCGACGGTCTCGGTTGTCGTGTAATGGTTGTGAACCACCGTCATCTGCCGCTTTTCACCGTAGATCAATTCTTCGACGGTCACTCCCAGGGCATCGGCGATCTTGTGCAGAGTCTCGATGTCGGGCTGGGTCTTACCGCACTCCCAGTTGGACACGGCCTGCCTCGTGACCGATAGGGTCTCGGCCAGTTCTTCTTGGGTCATCTTGCTTTGCTCTCGGTAGCTCTTGATATGTTTTCCAATCATGAGGTCAACTCCTTGCGTATGGATTTGTGCTCATTATACCGCTTGGCCACGGAAAAGTCAAGCAATATTTTGTTGCGCAGGCCCATTTGGAGTCGTAGCAAGCGCAAAACAGCCCGTTTTATACGTAATTATCCAAAATATCGTTCACAATTTTGCGCTCGTCGCGGGAGAGCCGGCTTTTTGGTTCCTTTCATATTTACGATCCCCGCTTTCGAGCCGCAAAAGCTTCCTTTCTTTGGTTTTGTGAAGCAAAAACGTGTAAGGCTTTTGGAAGCCAGTGTCATTAAGTTAACAAAGAGCAAAGGCTCTCCCTTTGGGAGAGCTCCCGCCGCAGGCGGGTGAGAGGGCAATCTTTCTTGCGGAACGACCCTCTCCGTCACGCTTCGCGTGACACCTCCCCCAAAGGGGGAGGCTTAACTTAATGAGTCAAAAATGGGAGCCTTGAACCCTTTTTACAAAAAGGGTTCAAGTGGGGGGCAAGGGGGCAACGCCCCCTTACGTTCTCTCTCCATTAAGGACGCAGACCCATACCGCCCTCCAGCGTCAGGGTCTCGCCGTTCATATACTTGAAGTCGGGATGGGTCAGAAGCACGCAGGCGCGGCCGATCTCGTCCTCGGGGTCGCCGTAGTGGCCTGCGGGGGGCATCTTGACGTTGGCCTTGAAGGCCTCGGGGTAGGCCTGCTGGAACTTCTCAAGCTGGGCAGTCCAAGCCAGGGGGCAGACCACGTTGGTGTTGATGCCGTCCTTCGCCCACTCGGTGGCGGCTACGCGGGAAAGACCGCGGATGCCCTCCTTGGCGGCGGCGTAGGAGCACTGGCCGTAGTTGCCGAACAGGCCTGCGCCCGAGGCGAAGTTGATGATGCTTCCCTTGGTCTCCTTGAGGTAGGGATAGCAGGCCTTCATGTAGTAGAAGGTAGCGTACAGACCCGAGTACATGGCCAGGTCGAACTGCTCGGTGGTGTGATCCTGGATGGTCACGCCGGAGGCGGATGCCTGGGCGTTGTTGATCAGCACGTCGATACGGCCAAACTCGGCCATAGCGGCCTCGGCCACGCCCTTGGCGGTGGCTTCATTGTCGGAGCCTGCGGCGATATCGGCGGCCAGAGCCAGCACCTTGATACCGTAGAGGCGCTCCAGCTCCTCCTTGGCCTTCTCCAGCTTGGGGACGTTACGGCCTGTGATGACCAGATTTGCGCCCTCCTTGGCGAAAGCGGTGGCGATACCGTAGCCGATAGAGCCGCAGCGGCCGTCGGACAGGGCGGCGTAGCCCGCGCCGGTGATGATGGCGGTCTTGCCTTGCAGATGGTTGTTGTTCATGGTATAAATCTCCTTTAAGGGTGGAATAAAAAACTTATTGGGGTAGCCGATAGCTGTCGGCGGGGGATGTGAACAAAATAGTAGCGATCGTCTGTATTATAGCACAAAATCCTCAAAAAATCAACCCTGCATCCGCATCTGCCCCAAAAATTTCGGGAGCCGACCCGAAGGCCGACTCCCATGATTCGTTTTTTCATGGTTCTCCCATCAAGGACGCCGAATACTCAGATTCAGCCCCAAGGCCACCACAGCCAGCGCCAAAAGCAGAATAAAGGGAACCGTATAGCCGCCGCTGGAAGCCATCAGACTATTGCAGACCGTGGCAATGGCGGAAGCGCCCATAAGGTTGCAGTTGGTCACGCCAAAATTGGATGCAAAATACTTCTGGCCGTAGAAGGCAGAGGTAAAGGCCGAGGACATGGTGGGGCTGGTGCCGTAGGAGATGCCCGACAGGCACAGACCCATGACGCACAGGGGCAGGGAGCTGATGCTCACCGCCAGGAGGGTCACGCCGGCCGCAATGATGGTCAGAATATTCGCCGACAGCATGGTAAAGCGGCGACCACAGGCATCGAACACCGCGCCTGTGAGGATGCGCCCTACGCCGTTGCAGACCGCCAGCACCCCCACCAGGGTGGTGGCCAACCCCGCCTGCGCGCCCACTGAGAGCGCCAGATCCCGGGCAAAGCTGATGACCGCATTTCCCACCGCGGTCATGAACACCAGGCAAAAGAACGCGCGCCAGAAGGTGGGGCGGCGGATCATCTCGGAGGTGGTCATATCCTTGACCTCAAATTCCTCCCCCCGAGGGCCGACCGTCTTTTTGGGGGCGGGGAAAACGACATCTGCGCCCGGGCGCTTCAGAACCAGGCTCACAAGAAGCAAGGCGACACAGAGAGCGGCGCCCAGCAGAGCGAAGGTGACCCGCCAGTCCAGCGCGCTCTCGAACAGAGCGCCGGCCAGATTACCCAGCAGAAGGGTGCTGGCGCCAAAGCCCAGCATCAGACACCCCGAGCAAAGCCCCTTCTTATCGGGGAACCACGCGTTGACCGTGGAGATGACCACATTGTAGGCGATACCGATTCCAAGCCCCGCCATAAGGGCGTAGGTCACGTACAGAAGCGCCACCGACTCCCCCGTGAGGCACCCCGTCAGCGCCAGACCCGTCCCCGCCAGGATACCGGCCGCGATGACCGTCGCCTTGACCCCGATCCGACGGGACAAGCGACTGCCGAGCAGACCGCCGAGGCAGAAGAAGCACATGGTCAAGGTGAAATTCAGGGATAGCTGGGATACCCCCCAGCCAAGCTCCTCGGCAAAGGGAACCTTCAGAATAGACCAGGCATAGATCATGCCCGCAAACAGCATGGAGACCACCGCCGCGGACAGCATCAGCCAGCGGCGGGACAAGCGAGAGTTATTCGTCATACGTATGCAACGCCTTCGGAATACGAAGGCATCCTTCCTTTTTGATATTCCATTATACCATAGATATCTGCAAAAAGCAAGAGCCTGCGGAAAAATATCCGCAGGCTTGCGCTTCTTTTCGGAGAGCGTTTCCAAAGAGGGGGCGTCATACGCGCTCCCCACAAACGCTTTTGGATTACAGATCGAAATACTTCTTCTGCATTTCGGGAAGCTGGCCCTTCATGACCTTCAGCACCTCGGTGGCGCGCTTGTCGCCGTTGAAGTGCCGCTTGAGGTAGTGACCCTCGGTGGCGCAGACCAGATCGTGGATGGGGAAATAGTTCTCCATCAGGAAGGAGCCGTAACGGATCCAACGGAAATCACCCACCAGACGGTACTCGGCGTTGATGGTATCCACCGCCACCGAATACTTATCCTTGATGGCCTGCACCAGTCCCTCGCGGGTATTTTCCTTTGCGAAGACGATGGTGGAGCAGATCAAGGCGTTGCGGTTGTGCTCCGCATGAGAGCTGTGGCTGTCGGTTGCGCCGACAACCGCGGGATCAATGCCCTTGGCGCGCATCTCGTAGTAGAGCGCCGTCTGGAAGCCGTTCTGGCCGAAGTAGTTCTCACCGCCCAGAACCTCGAAAGCATCGAAGGGCTTATGCTCGTAGATGAACTTGGTGTATTCCTCGGGGAGCTGCATACACTGGCACATCCAGTAGGGGTGTACGAACACGCCCAGACCGCCGTTGGCCTGCATGTGCTCATACGTCCACTCCAGCACCGCATAGCTGAGGCGCTCGGACTCATTGGCCAGGGGCACATTCTTGGCTCGCTCACGGATCATCTCCAGATACGCCTCACGGGTCATGGCCTCGGGCGCATTCCCGTCCATGCTTCTCCAAGCCGGATCCGAACCGGCCTTCTCATCGTTGGGGCCGCCGATCACCAAGCCGTTAATACTGTAAGAGCCGCCGAAGTTGATGTAGTGCACATCATTGAGCAGGAGATGAACCTCCTCACCGGGCACCAGCGTGACATCGCTGATATCCCCGAAGGCCTGGATACACTCCAAGGAAGGATAGTAGCGGTTATGATCCGAAATAACCATAAAGTCGTAGCCGTGACCGCGGTAATTGGCAGCGGTGATCACGGGAGATTGACTACCGTCGGAGCGGCGGGTATGCAGATGCAGGTCGCCGCGCTGGGGAATACGCCCCGCCATATCCTCGGCCAAGCTGTACACCGAAAGCGTGCAGACGTGGCGTCCGTCCGCGGTTTCGTGCACATTGATGAAATGCTCGCCTTCGCCCTCAAAGTAAGGGGTGAAGCGCAGGCAACCATCCGCATCGGGCGTCGCCGTGACGGTAGAACGGCCGCTACGCTCGGGATAGGGACCTACGTTACCTTGATCGGCCTTCAGTATGTGAATGGTGTAGGAATGATCGGTCTTGAATGCCGCATGATCGCCCAAGGGCTGAATCGTAATGGTCTTTTCTGCATTCCCAAGGAAGGCCTTGGGATAAATGTCATAATCATAAAGCACAGGTTTCATAAGATCTTCTCCTTTTTGAAATATCACTCCATCGAAAGGGCGCCCTTACGCGCTGTTTCGATTCGGTCATCAAACGCATCAAACGGTTTCCCCGCGAACGATGGTCAATATCTCGGGATAATGCTGCGCGATCTCGTCCAAAGCCAAGCAGAAGCCCGAGAACAGGAAATCCACCTGATCATCCACCGCAGCATCATGGATCAAGGCAATGTTCTGCTTGTGGTAAAGCTGGCCGAGCTTATCGTAGATCCCGTAGGAGCCAGCCAAGGATACGAAATTCCACTCGGGCAGACGGGCGCGCAGCGCATCGGCCGCCGACTCGATCTCCAGCGCAATGGTGGTATAGATCTGAGCCACCGTGATCTCATCCATGTACTCGTACAAGCAGATATCCGTAATAACCCGCTCCTCGCCCTCGACGAACAAGGGCGGAAGCACCCGCAGGAAGGTAACGTCCTCCTGCTCGATCATTTCGGTTTTTCCGAACTCCTCCTCCAGCCATTCGCGGAGCAGGTTGAATATTTCTTTTTGTCTATCGGTCAACATAACCGGCAAACCTCCTTTATTGGTATGTGGGCATACCGTCAAAGCGGCGGCATACCCACGGTTTTATCAGCCTGCGCGACGCGGATCACGGAGAGGCATTTTTCTTGGCTCTGCGCATTTGCGCGTACGCCGCGATCCGATTGCTCTTACTGGCAATTTCCTCGCGGGATTTGTCATATCCCAAGGCCTTGGCGATCCGGGCGGAGTCATACGAGCCGTCCTTAGCCTGCTTTACACCCAGACCCTCGGCCAAGCCCCGCGCTTTTTCGCCGTATGCGCCGCTCACGCCGGTCATTTGCGCCAGGAGCTCGCCTCGTTTTTGCGTTTGGTCAGCGACAAGCTCAGCTCGCTGACCGGTCGAGTATCCCTTTGCCTTCATCATGGCCTGCTTGGCGCGGCTGAAGCTCTTGATGCCGGATTCCTCCTGGAACTTTCGGATCTCTTCGTTGGTGATACCGGTGGTCTGCGCGGTTACCTTCTTCTTTATGCGGTTTTTCATTTGATGATCGACCGCGCTCATGCCTGCCTTCGTAACCAGGCTGAGACCGGACACACCCAAGCCGGCGCCGGCGGTGACTCCGCCCAGCTCCATACCGCTGGCGGCCGCATCCAACGCGCCGGTCACAACTTTTCCTGCGCCTTGAACGGCTCGGCGGGTACCTTCCATCTTACCCTGCGTGGCCACATCCCGCAAGAACAGATCTCTCGTCGCCAGATCCTTCCGATCCTTGTCGCCGAAATTCTGTTTTTTATACATGGCCATCTTAATGCTCTGCTTACTGCCTTGGATCATATCATACGATCCGGTTCCTATGTCAATGGCGCCATTCACCAAGCCAAAGCCTGCGGCGGCATCGCCGGCGATATCCGCGGCTGTGGAGCCGGCCTTCGCGATGCCCTTCGCCAAAGACGATACTCCGCCGCCTACCGAGCTTATGTCAGACGTCAAGTCGACAGCACCTTTGCCGACGCCTCTCCAATCGCCGTCTTTGGCGGAACTGTAAATATCCTTAATATGGGACAAGCCGCTCACGCCGCCGGTCAGGATGCCCGCCGCGCCGGCGCTTCCGCCGATACCGCCGATCACCTTATCGCTGGCTTCTGCGGTTTCGGCAACCGAGCCGGCGATACCCAAGGGCGTTCCCGCGAGCTTATCGAATACGTCCCCTCCCTTTTCAACGTGGCCAAACAGGGACGTATGGGGGTTAATGTACGCGCCCATCTTGTCCGCCGTGCCGTGTCCCAGGATGAGTTCGTTATTCTCATCGGTTGTAATCATAGAGGAAGGCCCCATTTGACTTTGGTTTTTCTCCAGATACGCCCTTGCCGCATCCTCCTGCGCTTTCTTTTTCGTAATACGCGCGTCAGCGGATTGAATGAGCGAGTCATCGACCTTCTCACCGGGCTTTGCGTTTTTCTTGGCGTTAAACTGCTTCATGTAGCGGCGATACGCAAGGGGGTTCCTCATTTTCCAGGAAAGCCTATCTCGCATACTCAGCTCATTCCAGTCACCGCTTTGCATAGCCTCGTGCAGTTCGTCGATTGCATCGTGGTGCTTCCGGATCATGCGACCGCCGGTTTTGCCCCAGGTATGCTCCTTAAACCAACCGTCCCGAGCTTTCTTTTTCTTTTCTTGCGTACCGCCGTTCTCGACCATCTGCACGCCGCCCACGGGCGTTGACATGACCGACATACTGCTGTCCACCATGCCCTGCTGAGCCGTATGCACCAGCTCATGAGCCGCCACGGAGGGATCGAAGCCCTCGGAACCGAAATACACGTCCGCGCCGCTGGTGTAAGCGCGCGCGCCCATCGCATCCGCCTTGGCCGCGGCCGCCGCGCCGGTATGGAAGCGCACGCCCGAGAAGTCCGCGCCCATACGCCGTCCCATCATAGCTTTGACAGATTCCGGCGTTCCCATTGTAATGGCCGAGGAAATACGATCCGCCTCATTCTCTGCTTGGGGGATTTGGGATTGCGCTCGTTCCTGAACACCGCGCATCCTTTGACGAAGGCTTTCGCCAAGCTCGTCTATGCTTCGCCCTGTATTTTGCGAAATTCCCATAGCCGCGCTGAGGGCCAAATTGCCGGTCTTGGAGACGGCAGGGGCTTGTGTGTTCTTACTGACCTGCGGTGATACCGGCACATGTTTGCTTTTTTTCATTCCACCGCTGTAATTTCCACCCATACTGTGGTCCTCCTTTTATAGAATCGGTGCATATTGATTGGTTTTTCAAAATGCACAGGTATCGTGTGTATTAAGATAGATACCTTATTATATATTACTATAAATTTTCAAAAAAATCAAGGTTTTTTTGAAAATTTTTTATTGCAAAACGCAAAAAACCGTAGTCGGATCCAAAGACCCGACTACGGAGAAGATCATATGAAATTACTTCTTTTTGTAAACCAGGAAGTAGAAGGCAGCGAAGCCACCACCGGCAACAACAACGCAGATGATGAGCACCCACAGCCAAGCCAGAGAAGCGCCGGGCAGAGCGGGAACCTCAACCTGAGGAACCACGATCTCGTTACATACGGAGCACTTCTGACCAGCGGTCAGACCAGTGCTGTCCTTAGTAGCCTCAACAGCAGGAATCTCAACCAGGGTGTGACCCTTAGCAGCAACAGTAGTAGCCTCAACGGTTACAGCGCCGCAAACGGAGCACTTCTTGCCTGCAGTAGAACCAGCAGTGGTGCAGGTAGCCTCAACAGCAGGAATCTCTACCTCAGTATGACCCTTAGCATCCACAACAGTAGCCTCAACGGTTACAGTGCCGCAAACGGAGCACTTCTTACCGTCCTTGGAACCAGCAGTGGTGCAAGTAGCCTCAACAGCGGGAATGTCCACCTCGGTGTGATCAGCCTTAGGAGCTACCTCTGCATTACAAACGGTGCAGACCTGAGCAGCAGTGCAGGTTGCAGCAGCGCCGGGGGTATGCACACCGGTTGCAGGAATAATCTCCTGAGCCGTGATCACAGCCTCGCAGACAGAGCACTTCTCACCAGCAGTGATACCGGCAGAAACACAGGTGGGCTCGGAAGCAGTACCGATAGCAACGATGGTGTGCTCAGCCTTGGGAGCTACCTCTGCATTACAAACGGTGCAGATCTGAGCAGCGGTGCAGGTTGCAGCAGCGCCGGGGGTATGCTCACCGGTTGCAGGAATGACTTCTGCGGCCTGAATAACATAACCACAATTCGCACAAGTACGACCTTCGGTAGAGCCGTCAGTACCACAGGTAGCCTCGGTCGCCGGCGTAACATTTACGTTGACATGCTGGCACTCTTCGGAGCTATAGAAACGATCACCAGCAACATTGTTTCCAAGCAAATTACCACAGAAAATCTTTGTTTTTTCAGTAGCAGTAGTCTTAACGGTAAAGTTCAGAGTAACGATGACACCGGTAGCGGAAATATCCTCATCAGCCATCATATCAGTATAAACGTAGAGAATACCAGCCTCTTCATCGGCGACAACGCCATAGGCAGTATCACCAATCACAGTTTCGTTATAGATTTCGCCAAAAACGTAAGAGTCGTAATCCAAAGTGGTTGCATCATATGCAACCTCAAAGGAAGCCACACTCACGCCGGGGTTGTTTGTAACTAAGATATTAACAACTAAGGCTTCACCCTGAGTGACAGGGAGATATCCCTCGACGTCAGCAGACTCAACCGCGACGTCGAAGGTACCTGCCTGGCCAGCTGCGGAAGCAGCAACAACAGCCAAAGTGATCATCATTACAGCAACCAAAAGCGATACAAGAATTCTTTTTAGTTGCATTATGTCACCTCTTCAAAAATTAGAACTTAACGGGAATATGAGTGTAATTGCCGTTCGATCCGACCTTGATGAAAAGGGTATTGCCAGAGACATAAACTTCGTCATCGTTATCGTCAATCTCACGGGCAATCTTGCCGAACAGATCAGCAGCGGAACCAGCCTCCATACGGAAACCAAGATCCAGATAATCATCATAGGAGAATTCGTCGCAAACAGCCTTCATAGCAGCTGCAAAGAGAACAGCATCCTTATCGTTGATATAACCATCATCGTTCATGTCAGGAGCGGTAACAGCGGCAAGAGTAGCATCCAGATCAACATTAATCAGTGCCAAATAAGCAGCCACAGTAGAACCATCCTTCAGGAACTGACGGAGGTCAGTAACGTCAAACTGGTTAACTCTACCGTCTCTGTTAACATCAGCGAAGGGATTGGAGGTACCCAGAGAAGTAACAACCTCAAGCATCAGAGCCTGAACGTCAGAGATACCAATCTGGTTATCGCCATTCAAGTTACCGGTTGCAACAACGGTCAGCTCAAGAACATCAACGTCGTCGGTCAGCTCGGTAGCATCCTCATTAATGGTAGCGGCATCGGTGCTGATCATAACGGGACCGTTAGCAAACTCGTTAGCAACGAGAGTCAGAGTAACAAAAGCAATGTTCTCACCGTTGAGAGTGGTGAAGAAAGCCTCACCAGAAGCATCGTTCTCGGTGTAGACATAGATATTCTTGTCACTTGCATCAACATAGAGGTTGCCTTCCAGCTCGGCAACAAGCTCAGCATCAACAACCTTGAATGCGTTGCCGAGGTCGAGGTCGATAACAAGCTGGTTGAAGCTCAGCTCCTCAGCAGAAGCATATACGGTTACCTGGATGGTAGAACCGGCAGCAACCTGAGTGAAGTCAGCAACGATAGAGGTATCAAGAACAGTTACATCAATGGTGTAGTTGCTCTCGCAAACAGGGCAGTAGTAGGTCTCGTAGCCGTGGCCAGCCTCAACGAAGACAGAATCCTCGGAGTGACCGGTTGCAGGCAGGAACTCATAAGTAGACTCGTAAATGGAGCAATCCTCGCAAATGCTCAGGATGAAGCCATCCTCAGTACAAGTAGCTTCCTTGCTATCACCAACCAGACCGGTGTGGTTAATGGTGTCCTTGGTAACGGTCTTATTGCAACCGCCGGAGCAGGTCAGATCCTTGTAGGTCTCATAGTCAGCGCAATCGAAGGTGATGGGCATCTTAACGCCACCAACCATAGTAAAGTGACCGGTAGCGGCCTCGCCGGCCTCGGTAACCTTACCGATACAGTTGGCGTTATTACAGGTATGAGCGATCACACCGGCATTCACGCAATCAGCAGGACGCTCAGTAATGGTGTTGAAATACTCACCATCCTCATTCTTGAAGGCATGGCCCTCGGTACCAGCAGCGGGTTCATAGGAGTCGGTTACAACGAAGCTATAGTCGCAATCATCGCAAATAGAAACAGTGAAGCTAGGCAGAGTACAATCATAGCCAGCAACCTTAGGATTGTTGATGATCGTATCGGTCGTATTAGCGTGGTTGGTAGCCTCTACCTTGTAGGACTCCAGATCGCACTTCTCGCAGATAGGAGCCTCGGGGATACCGACGTAAGCCCACTGAGTGCAGGACAGCTCATGGAGATCGTTCAGGTAAGCCAGTCTCTTCATGTACTTGCTACCGTGAGGAGCAATGGTGGAGTAGTACTCAATAGCGGGTACATCCTCGTCATCCACCTTAACGGTATCGGTGGTCAGGTAAGCAACGCCATCGATTTCCCAAGCCTGGCAAGCCGCACATACCTTGTGAGCCTTGACACCGGTCTCGGTACAAGTCTCGGCATAGGCATCGGGAGCCGCGGTAAGGAGGTCGCCCCACTTATGGGTGCCGTCCTTGTCGTCGTCATCAACGCCCAAGTAATTGATTACTACAGGAGCCTCAATTTCAGTAAGAGAGTCAGTCTCGAAAAGCTTGGAGCACAGAGTACACTCTCTGTATGCCTCGGTACCCTTGGTGGTACAGGTAGCG
>JAZQXS010000100.1:0-2145 GCA_045633025.1 Eubacteriales bacterium
GAGGCAGTGGAAGAGCCGGCGGTAGCGCTCCTCGTAGGGCTCCACCTCGGGGGACTGGTTATTGATCCAGCTTGCCCAGCCGGCGTAGGCCTGGCACCACAGGGACTCGATGGGATTGAGCATCAGCACGACACAGGCGGCCTCACCCTCGGGGCGCACCAGCCCCATGCGGGCGAAGTAGTCCTCGACCTTGCTGTAATCCTTGTACCAGGGGGATTGGTGGAGGATGGAGGCGGGGTAGTCGCGCTTGGACTCGCCCTCCATGGTGTACCAGGACAAATGCTGGCAACGGAGGTTGATGCCGAAGAGCGCCTGCCAATCGCCCACGGCCTTGTGGGACTTGAAGTTGAACTGCCAGCCCGTACAGCCGTACAGCTCGGAGAGCAGCCACTTCTGCCCCAGTTGGCGGGTAGCGGAGGCGAGCTGCTTGACGATCCAGTAGTTGCGGTTATGCTCGGTCAGCACGTCCACGCCGGGGTAGCCCATGTACTCGTAGAAGCGCATGAGGGAGCCGTGGGGGGAGGTCTGATTCATGAGGGAATCCTCGTGAAGGACGTGACCCGTGAAGATGATGCCGTGGTCGTTGCACCAATCGTTGATGGGCTTGGCGAAGCGCTCCAAAAATAGGGCGTCGGCCAGGTCGATATAATGGAGCTTAACGGGGGCGACGAGCTCGCCTCCCTTGCGGTAGAACAGCTCGGGGAGGATGGGGCGGCAGGGGAAGCCGTAGCGCTTCTCAAATTCCTCAAAGATGTCATCCGTCCAGGCGGTGGCGCAAGACATGACGCCGTCGTGCTCGCTCCGATTGTCAAAGCAATGGCCGCGGTGGGGCTCGTCGGTGAAGATGCCCTTGATGCTCTTACCGAGGCGGTCGCCGCAACGCTTGGCGTACTCCTCGTGGGTCATTTCGATGAACTTATCCACAGCCTTGCGGCTCATGGTGTCGATGTAGGTGGTGCCGTTATAGTTGGAATTGGGCTCATCGGGCACGATGGCGAAGCGAAGCGCCTTCCACTCGCCGGACTCGTCCGAAGCGACCTCGGACAACTCCTCAATGGCGGCCTTGACGGCGCGCTTGGCGCAGTTGGAGCAGGCGACGGAGGCGGTATCCAACTCCTTATAGGTGTAGAGATTGATGGCGTCCAGCTTGGCGGCGTAGAGCGCGAAGGACTCGTCGTTCCACTCCACCTGATCGGGGGCGGACTCGTAGACGTAGAGGGACTTCATGCGGTACTGAGGATCCACCGTGACCTTACCGCCCGCAGAGCCCGAAGGCCATCTGTCCTCGTCGTAGAGCCAAGCCTCCATGCCGTCGGCCTCGGCGGCGTCGGCCACCTCGTTGATGAGGTCGAACCACTCGTCGCCCAGATACTCGGTGATGAGACCCGCGCGGGAGTGCATGAAGTAACCGCCCAGACCCATCTCCTTCATGATATGCGCTTGGCGCACCAGTTCCTCACCGCGGAGCTCACCGTTCCACGACCAGAAGGGCTTACCGCGGTATGCTACCGAGGGAGAAGCGAACTCGCGAAGAATATTATTCTTATCCATATGATTCTCTCCTTTGAAATATAATTTTTCTGAACATATTCATTATAACAAATAACGGATTTTTTTGCAATAGAATATATGAAATTCGTGGATATTTTTTCACGCGCCCCGACGCGGCACACACACGAAAACGGGCGGTTCTCGCAAAAAAGCGGTGTCGAGGAGCGCCGAGGCGTGCCGCTTCATGTCGATTCCGATTCTCAAAATGGTAAAACGACATCCAATTTTGTCGAAACAAAAGATGTTTTATCGGCTTATTTATACCATTTTAAGAATGTTTTTCGATATTGTTTTCTTTTTGTTTACAAATTGTTATTGTAATGTGCACATTTCGATGGTATAATGGTAGCACAAGAAAAAAGAGCCGCCTACGGCTCGGTTCAGTTCATATGAATCCTCAGCAAAACCTTGAAGGTGAATTCGTTCTTCCCAAACATCCCAGTGGGCCGGGCCCCACGGTGCAGGGCAAAATCTCACCGGCAAACAGCAAGCCGAAACAAGAAAATAATATCTTTTAAAGTTTTTGGGATTCTTAAGGGCTTTTTTCAAAAAGCCCTTACAGGCTTGCCTGTCGGACGCCAGGAGGCACGCTTC
>JAZQXS010000101.1:0-1898 GCA_045633025.1 Eubacteriales bacterium
CTCACTACGGGGCCCCCTCCGGGGAAATGATGATTTATTCATGTTTTCTCCGTAGGGGCGAACTGCGTTCGCCCGAAAATGCTTGATTTATATACGTTTTTTGCGGGCGACCACAGGTCGCCCCTACGAAAACCCATTTAATCATTGCTTCCCCGGGAGGTGGCTCCGCGTAGCGGTGGGGGAGCCCGCGTTCAAAGAAAATAAATCTATATCCAGCAAGTAAAAATTAGCCTTTTACTCGCGCATTCTCCCTCACCCGACTTCGTCGGGAGCTCCCTCCCGGAGGGAGCCTCTGATTCGTGCCACCCCACACCGACAAACCCCAATTTACCTCGGAAAGGACACCGCCATGGACTACACAGTTTTCTTTCCTACACCCATAGAAAGCATAGCCGATCCCGCGAATGACAATATAGACGTGTGTGTGACCACCGCAGACGGAGAAACCTATACGCTGGTCTTTATCACTCCCTATAACCTCAAGTTTTTGATGGAATCTAATCACGAAGATTTTATATCTCCGACATTTAAGTATATCGTAGTAAAGCGTATTGATGAAAGGGTGATCCGTAGAGCATTAGACGAGATCGTGTTTCATACTTCAATGCTTGCATATTACGGAAAAGATTGACCCTTGTTAAAGTTTTAGGAGATTCATAAGAACCCTCGCAAACTTCGCCGCAGGCGAATTTGCCCCCGAACGGAGTGAGGAGGTTTTCAAAAGGGTTCTTATGCGGGTGCAGGGCAGAGCCCTGCCGTTCCCGGAAAGGAGCCCACATGACCGAAGCCGACCGCATATTCGAGCGATTTCCCGCGTTCATCCGCGAGTATATCTTCACCCACCGCTGGGAGTCTCTGCGAGGGGTGCAGGTGGCGGCGGCGCGGACGCTGTTTTTGACAAATAACCACCTCCTGCTCACCTCCTCCACCGCCAGCGGTAAGACCGAGGCGGCCTTTTTCCCCATTCTGTCCGAGCTGTGGGAAAAACCGCCCACGAGCGTGGGCGCGCTGTATATTTGCCCCTTGAAATCCCTCATCAATGACCAGTTTGCCCGCATGGAGGAGCTACTGGATATGACGGGGATCCCTGTTACCCGTTGGCACGGCGACGTTGCCCAATCCCATAAGAAAAAGCTTCTGGAAAAACCGCGCGGTATCCTCCAGATCACGCCCGAATCGCTGGAGGCCATGCTCATGAACCGCTCCAATGATATGGCGCGTGTCTTTGGTGATCTGCGGTACGTCGTCATTGACGAGATCCATACCCTCACGGGTACGGATCGCGGCAACCAGATCATCTGTCAGCTTACAAGACTCGGCCACCTGATCGGTCATACGCCCCGCCGCGTAGGGCTTTCGGCAACCATTGGCGACCCTGCCTTGGCCGCCGATTGGCTGGCAGGCGGAACGGGTATTCCCGTGGATACGCCCGTCTTCGAGGAAGGGAAGATCCGCTGGCGCCTTGGACTGGAGCATTTCTACATCCAGAATGCCAAATCCGACCAGAGCACGCTTCCCTCGGATACCGAACAAGCCCCCTGCTCCGAGGACGAGCTCTCCGAATCCCGGGCGGTGTCTGATCCCGCGGAGGCCATGTCCCTTGCTACCGCCGAGGCTGTCGCCGCCGCCATGGTGCAATCCGCTCTGCCCCAAACCACCGTCAATCAACTGGACGCAGGCTACGAGTATATGTACGATTGCGTGAAGGATAAGAAATCGCTGGTCTTTTCCAACTCCCGCGAGGAGACTGAGTATCTGTGTGCAACCCTTCGCCAAATTGCCAAGGCGCGGGGAGAGCAGGACGTGTTCTTGATTCATCACGGCAACCTGTCGGCATCCATCCGCGAGGAGGCCGAGGCCAAGATGAAGGACGAGGAGATCTTCGCCGTAACCTGCGC
>JAZQXS010000102.1:0-1812 GCA_045633025.1 Eubacteriales bacterium
CCATCCAACCCGACGCGAAATTCTTCCTGGTGACCATGCCTCGGGACGGCCGCACGGGCAAGGAGGCGCTGGGGGATGCTCACGCCGCCCGTCTCCACGAGTTGGCCGCCTACTTTGACAACACCTACGTCATCGACCTCCGCGCCTACGGACCCGAGTATGACGCGGAATTCAAGGAGATGTTCTATCTCCACGGCCACATGAACCCCATGGGGTATCGGTTTACCGCCGAAATGTTCTGTTCTTATATTGATTATATCATTCGGCACGATCCCAAGAGCTTTGCGAATGTGGGATTTGTGGGGAACCGGGTGGGGATGCTTTGTTGAGGGCCTGCCATCTGTGGGAAGCGGTTTGAGCTGTTAAACGGATAATTCACCCCGATTGGCGTATCTGCGATAAAGCAGGTACGCCAATTTATACTTTAACGCTTTTTTTGAAACTTTGAGTTAATACGGTGTTTCCTGACAATACCTTTACAGCAGAAAAAAATCTGGTATAATATAAACAGAAGCAGACGTCGGCTTACTTAAATTTTGGAGGTAATATTATGGAAATGACCGTTGGAACGAATATTAAACGCTTACGGACGGAAAAGGGTATCACGCAAGAGCAACTGTCGGTTGCTATGAATGTTACCTGCGCGGCTGTCAGCAAGTGGGAGCGAGGCGATACGTATCCCGACATTACGCTTCTGCAACCTTTAGCATATTATTTTGGCGTGACGTTGGATGAGCTCATGGGCTACAATCAAGAAAAAATCCGGGCCGAGATAGACGACACCATCACCCTTTACAGAAAAAATTTGAACAAGGACAGAAACAAAGCCTGTGAGATCATACGTAAGGCATACCACGACTATCCCAACGATTATTGGGTCATGCACTACTATATGTGGAATATTGCAGGCGATGCGGATAACGACCCTGCCGTCATGCTTGCCCATAAAGACGAATTTCTCACTATCTGTGATAAGCTGCTTGAGGGATGTACCGAGGAGAATATTCGGCTCAATGCGTGGAATATGCGCGCGAAGATTCTTCATGCGGAGGGGAAGACCGAGGAGGCTTTGGAGATATACAGAACGAAATTTATCAACTGGTATCTGACTGCGGGACAAAAAAGTGAAATGCTGTTTGCCAAGGATACTGATGAGTATTACTATTGGGTCAGCAAGAATATGTATGAGCTTGTGGCCTTTGCCGGCGATAAGCTCGGGCGCGTTGTTTTCTTTGACGGCACACTTTCCATGAAAGAAAAAGCAGAGAAGGCGATTCGATACGGAAAACTGATGCTGGAGGCTTTGGATAAGACGGGAGACGTGTTCTTTGCGGGACTCGCGGAGGCGTTTCTTGGCAGGATCAGAAACGATATGACCTTCCGAGGCGGTACTGATGAGGATATTATCGCTGTATTGGATATGGATCTGTATGCCGCCCAGAGAATTGCAGAGGCCGTGAAAGAAAATCAAGCGGTTCGTTACGCATATTTCCCCGATCGTGTATCGGTGACAGCGGACGATTTCTTGGGATGGATGGTTGATAGTCTTTTGAACCCCGGCGGCGGCAGACACGCAGAGCTTTTGAAGAATCCGGCTTATGTCGAAGTATTGAATAAGTACAAATAACACGAATCGGCAATATACATTTCATAAATCAAAAATCCGTCCCACCATCGGGACGGATTTTTTGCGTAATCGGCCATCAACCCGCGATCTCTGCAAGCTTCGCGTAATACCGCTGACCCAGCTCGTAGATGGCGGGGCGGGAGAAGTGGATGATGTCTCCGTTGCCCCAGCCCAGGGGATGATCG
>JAZQXS010000103.1:0-3318 GCA_045633025.1 Eubacteriales bacterium
ATATATGTAAGAATTCCTTTTCCGAATTTTGTTACCAAAGCATGAAGCAGGGGAAGCGCGAAGCCTTAAGCGCCCCGCGCCCCCCCGTTCGCATTACGCGTTCTCAGCCAGGAATGCGTTGATCTTCTCAACCAGTGCGTCTGCGTCGGTATCGTGAACGGCGCAAGCCTCTTCGATGGACTCGCCGCGGGACATGGGACAGCCCAGGCAGTGCATACCGATCTCCAGGAAGAACACGGCCGTATCGGGCGCATTGTCCAGAATATCGCCGATGATGGTCTTTTTGGTTACCTGTGTCATGCGTAAAACCTCCTTATGTTTTTTCGTTACCATTATACTATGATTTGCACATTCTGTCAAGAGTATACGCAGGGAAAAGTTTTGGAAAATTCCATCCCTCAAGCGCCCGCCGTTGGGCTTTGTGCTCAAAAAAATTCAGTTTGTTTTGTGCATTTCTCCAAAATTGAAGAAAACAGAAAAAAAACATTGAAAATACCCCGCAAATGCGGTAAAATGATGGTAGATTTCCAAGGAACAAATGCAGAAATCTTAATTTTGAACTTTATGATGAAGGAGATCGAACATATGGCAAACCAGAAGATCGTTAAGGTAGGCATCATCGGTTGCGGCGGCACCGCCAACGGTAAGCACATGCCCTCCCTCAAGCAGCTCCCCAACGTGCAGATGGTCGCATTCTGCGACCTCATCATCGAGCGCGCCGAGAAGGCCAAGAAGGACTACGGCACCCCCGACGCCAAGGTCTATGAGGACTACAAGGAGCTCCTCAAGGACGAGACCATCGACGTGGTTCACGTCTGCACCCCCAACCGCTCCCACAGCTTCATCACCGTGGACGCCCTGGACGCAGGCAAGCACGTCATGTGCGAGAAGCCCATGGCCATCAACTCCGCCGAGGCCAAGAAGATGCTGGACGCCCAAAAGCGCAGCGGCAAGAAGCTGACCATCGGCTACCAGTCCCGCCAGCGAGCCGACTCCAAGTACCTCAAGCAGGAGGCTATGGACGGCACCTTCGGCGATATCTACTACGCCAAGGCAACCGCCCTCCGCCGCAGAGCCGTTCCTACCTGGGGCGTGTTCCTCAACGAGTACGAGCAAGGCGGCGGCCCCCTGATCGACATCGGTACCCACGCGCTGGATCTGACCCTCTGGATCATGGATAACTACAAGCCCAAGTACTGCGTCGGCACCACCTACCACATGCTGAACAAGGATACCAACCAGGGTAACGCCTGGGGCAGATGGGATCCCGAGAAGTTCACCGTCGAGGATTCCGCCTTCGGCTTCGTCGTCATGGAGAACGGCGCCACCATCAACCTGGAGTCCGCATGGGCCATCAACATGATCGATATCCGCGAGGCAACCACCCTTGTCTGCGGTACCAAGGCCGGCGGCGACCTCCACGACGGCGTCCGTATCAACGGTATCCGCAACGACGCCCAGTATATCCTGCGTCCCTCCCTCAATCCTCAGGGCGCCGCCTACTTCGAGGGCGTAACCAGCTCCGATCCCTCCGTGATGGAGGCCGCTCAGTGGATCAATGCCGTGGTCACCGACACCGACCCCTGCGTCCTGCCCGAGCAGGCCTTCGTGGTCACCCGTATCCTGGAGGGTATCTACGAGTCCGCCAAGACCGGTAAGCCCTACTACTTCGACTAATCCCCTTTTCGATTCAAATGCGAGTGCGCAGGTATACACAGTATGCCCGCCCCTATCCCCACCCTTTCGTATCGTCCCTCAAAAACTTCCAAAAGCAAGGAGAAAACACATGAAATTAAGTGTATTAGCCAACCTGTACGGCGCCAAGTCCCTGGACGAGACCCTCTCCATCCTCACGGGTCTGGGCGTTCATACCGTTGAGATCGGCGCCGGCGGCTACCCCGGCAAGGCGCATTGCAACCCCGAGGAGCTTCTGGCCGACGAATCCAAGTACGACGAGTTCATCGCCACCTTCAAGAAGTACGGCGTAGAGGTCTGCGCCCTGGCCACCCACGGTAACGCCGTCCACCCCGACAAGGACATCGCCGCCCAGTTCGACAAGGACTTCCGTAACGCCGTCCTGCTCGCCGAGAAGATGGGCGTGGATACCGTCATCACCTTCTCGGGCTGCCCCGGCGACCACGAGGGCGCCAAGTACCCCAACTGGGTCACCTGCCCCTGGCCCGACGACTTCCTCGCCATCCTGGATTGGCAGTGGAACGAAAAGCTCATTCCCTACTGGGTCGAGGCCGCCGCGTTCGCGCTGGAGCATAAGGTAACCCACATCGCATTCGAAATGCACCCCGGCTTCTGCGTCTATAACCCCGCCACCCTGCTCCGCCTCCGCAAGGCCGTCACCGAGGCCGCCGGCGAGGCCGTCGGTAACGTCATCGGCGCCAACTTCGATCCCTCCCACCTGGTATGGCAGGGCATGGATCCCGTGGCCGCGATCCGCGAGCTGAAGGGCGCCATCTATCACGTCCACGCCAAGGATACCAAGATCGACAAGTACAATACCGCCGCCAACGGCGTGCTGGACACCAAGCACTACGGCGACGAGCTGAACCGCTCCTGGATCTTCCGCACCGTGGGCTACGGCAACAACGAGACCTACTGGAAGGATCTGGTCTCCAACCTCCGCCTCTGCGGCTACGACCGCGTGCTCTCCATCGAGCATGAGGACAGCCTCATGACCATCGACGAGGGTCTTACCAAGGCTGTCAACTTCCTCAAGGGCATCTGCATCTTTGAGGAGAAGCCCACCACCATGAGCTGGGCGTAAGATTTTGAATCACATGCGGTGGGAACTTCTTGAAAGAAGTTCCCACCGCGCCCCCTTCAAGAACTTTCAAAAATGGATTGTTCATTCGGCGATATGCCAAAAACCGCCGCGGGTCAGCCCGCGGCGGTTCGTTTGTTTTCGGTTCAGTTCACGTGCTTCTCAACAGCCGCATCCACCAGAGGCAGGCGGATGGTCTTCTTGCCCAGAGCAAAAATACCCAGCAGAACGAAGATGACGTACTCAGCCATGTTCACGATGTTCCGCAGAAGCGTCACGATCTCATTCACGATCTCCACGTAGAAGGTCTCGTTAAACAGGTTCATGACGTTGTCCACCAGCTCCATGAGATCCGGAATGACACCGATGGCCAGGCGGATGAGCGGGAACAGGAAGGTCAGCGCCAGCGCCTTCACAGCGGTCTGCTTCAGGCAAGCGCTCTCCTCGCGGATCAGCACGTAAGCCACAGCCGCGATGGTCAGGAAGTATCCTCCCCACAGACCGATCGCGTACAAAAGCGCGCCGAACAGGCCAACCGAAAT
>JAZQXS010000104.1:0-17518 GCA_045633025.1 Eubacteriales bacterium
CGCTCTCCCGTACCGCATTTTCCACCGCCTCGGCCACGGCGCCCTCCACGGCTTCCGCCACGGCCGCCTCCACCGCGCGGGCAACCCGCCCCGCCGTGATGGCCTCCATGTGGACAGCCTCGTAGAGCTGACGCAGAGTGGGCTTTCCTTCCCCGCGCAGAAGCGCTCCCATCACGGGATGCGCCATCTCCGCCGCCAGATCGAAGTCGGGATAATCCGCCCGCAGAGCCTCGGCCTCGGCCGCCAGCTCATCAGACACCTCCGCCGCCTCGGTCTCCGCCGCAGGCGCAGAAGCAGCCTCCTCCGAAAGCGCCTCGGCTTCCATGATCTCCTGTTGGTCGGTCATACGCATTCACCTCCTTTCTCATGTTCGTATAGCGACGCAGAAGCCATCGCCCCGGTTCCCCGAACCTCGTCCAGCAAGTAGACGTTTTCGGGATACGCCTCCGCCAGAAGCCGAAGTCCTTCCGAGATCACCCTCCAGGCCCGCTCATCCTCCCCGTTCAGATGTTGGGAGATCACCGCAAAGCGGTCAGCCTCCACGTCCTCATACAGGAACAATCCCGAGTCACCCGCGCGGAGCGCTCCCCGCCCGGCAGAAACCGACGGGAGCTCCCGCACCGAAGGAAGCGCCGTCAGAAAGGCGTGATAGCCGTATAGAAGCGCCGATGCGCCCGCGCAGACAATATCCTGCCCGTGAGGGGCAAAGTTTGCGTGCCCCTCGGCGCACACCGCGATCCCGTTTCCCTGACGGCAGGCTCGAACGGTAATCATACGCCCTCCTCCGCCGTACCGCCTCGTACAGCCGCCCGCAGAGCCGTGATCCCCTCGAAATCCATTCCCGCCAAAGCGCGTTCGGCGGCAGTGCGGTTGGCAGGGTCGAACACCCCCGCGCGGAACATATCCAGCATGAGCTGGTTCCGCGCCCGCAGATCGGCGGGCGTCTCCCGCTCAGCGCGCACCTCGATATCAAAGACAGGACGGCGATACAGCGAAGAGCCGTCAGCCCCCACGCCGCAGAGCTTGTCCTGCAAGCCCCTGTTGGTGTAGCGGAGATAGTGTCGGCTTCCCTCCTCGCCCGCGATGCGGAAACAGCGTACCCCGTCATAGAACTGGCGGATGAGCTCCACCACCTGCTCCATAACCTGAACGTAGGCGCGCCAGGAGCCCGCGATCATGTCGCGGCTGCCCTTGCCGCCTGCCTCCTGCAGCGCCGCAATCGCCGTCGCGGCGGTCACGCCGCCTGCGGCGGAGCCCTGCGAGGCGTCGTAATTGCCCGTGGTCTCCTTGAGCTCGCTGATCTTCATTTGCCGAACCTCGGTAAGCATCCCGTCCATGGGGGAAAGCGTGATCTGACGGAGCTTTTCCTCGTCAATGTCGCCCTCCACCTCAATGATACGGCGGTTGGGATCCAAGAACTCCTCCTCGTTGATGCCCAGGGAGCGCTTGGCCCAGTAGCGCACGCGGCTGGCCGCGTTGGCGTACTCCAGAATGTGACCGTCCAGCTCGTCGATGTAGCCCTGGGGATTCCGCCCCACCGCAATGAGACCGTAGCCCGCAGGAGTTCCCTCCTCGGGATACAGCACGTCCAGCACCACCGGGTACTGCCCATGATCGTACCAGCCTCTCTCCGCAAAATCAGGATCGTTTTCGGAGGCGTACAGCAGAATGTCCCCCGTAAACTTGGCGAAATGAAGAACCGTCCTACCCTCGGGCGTCAGACGCTTGTAGTACCAATCCACCACCGCCGTCTTGTCCGAGCTCCCGCCGCCGTCCAGATAGCTCCCACCCATTTCGGGTGTAAACAGCGAGCCATCCTCCCGCATAGCCGCCCGACGCTCCCGCAGGAAGGGGTACGCCGCCGCCAGCGCCTCGGTGTCCTCCAGCCCAACCAAAAACAGGTTCGGGCTGTCTTGAATATCCTGCACCCCGGGCTCCCAGAAGAGACACCGCACGTCCACAGCGCGAATGTCGATGTCGCCGATGCCGTTTTCCAATCGGGGATTCCAGAATACGCCGTAGGCCGACACACCGTGCTTGAGCTTGCGCCATGCATTGTCAGAGTAGGTCTGCCCGAAGCGGCAGCGCCCGGCTACCACAGGCAGCACCGCCGAAAGGAGTGTTGCATCCCCCTCGTCGTCAGGCTCGCGGGGGAGCGCCACGCAGGTAGGAGCGGCATCGCAAAGATCCGCGTGCTTGTTGCAAACGCTTCCCCAGAGCCAGGCCGATACGGGAGCGCCCCCTCGATGGATATCCCCCGCAGGCGCGCCGCCATGACGCTTCTGCCACCAAGCCGCCTCATCACAGATGCGGCTGTCCAATCGAGCCTTTCCCGCCCGATACCGTGAGAGCACCTCCGCCGCCGCCACCGCATCCGCATCGGTCAGCGCCGCCTGCGCTCGATCCTTTTCATATTCACGTTCATTCATATTCATCGTTCATCCTGTATCCTTTCAGTTATGTTTTTGTACGGTAGTACGATCATACGGCAATAGGCAACCCCGATCACCATTCCATCCGTCCGGCGTAAGTCCCCAACCGCCGCGCGCCCGCCTCGGATGACGCCGTCAGAGGATCCGCCGCATTCCACCCCGATGTAAGCGGCGCGCCGCAGGGATTTTCCATACAAACGTACCGACATTCATCGTAAATATGATCCTCTCCCTCGGTGTCCACGTCCTCCACGTCCACTTGGCTGTACACCAGCGACGGGATCGTGCGAATGAAATGCCGACAGGTGGAAAACACGTACAGCATGGGGATCCCCCGCTCGTCGAACGCCAGCCGATTGTGTAGCTGCGCCTTTCCCGCCAAGCGGGTGTTGTCAGCCTTGTCCCAGAAAACTCCCTCCCGTTCCATCAGCTCTCCGATGGACTCACCGCCGTTGCGCTGGTAGATAGCGGGATCCGCCACCCCGAAGATCCGCCGCCCCTTGAGGTTCTCGTCCTCCGCCTCAATGCGGCGGATGAGGCGGGCGATCTCGTCGGCGTTCTTGCAGACCCCCGTATTGGGTATAGGTAATCCATTCCCATCAGCGCGACAGCCGTACAGCTCGCGGATGCGATACATCCGCCCGTCATGGTCGACCGCGTACCACCCCACCGAGAAGGGGCGAGTGTAGCCCCAATCGAAGCTCCGCCAGATCCGCCATCCCTGCGGTATGCGGAAGGGGGAGATGACGTGTGTCCCCACCCGATCTCCGTAGTGAGCGGGATCGTTGCGCCACTCGGTGAAGACCTGCCCCGAAAAGGAGTCCCAATCCCCGTAAAGCAAAGCCTTGCGCTCGGCCTCGGGCAGAGCCGCCAGACGGACGACGTAGTCGGGATCGTTGCGCAGGAGGATCCGATTGTCAAACACCGTGGAGGGTACAAAGATCCGCGACCGCCTCCGAACCTCGCGGCGCCCGTCGGGGAAATCCACCCCCACCTCGTCCCAGACCGTCCGCATGGGAGGCGCCGGGGTGATGAACCGCTCCTTGACCCATCCATGTCCTACCCCGCCGGGGTTCGCCGTCGCGCGGATGTAGCACCGCGTGCCTCCGCCGTTGGGACGGTTGCGGGAGAACAGGTAGCTGTACTCCTCCCACGAGAACTGTGTCAGCTCGTCGAAGGCAATGAAATCGTAGGCCTGCCCCTGGTAGTTGAATCTGTCCTTGGAATGGGGCAAGCTGCCGAAAACGATCTTCGCCCCCGAGGAAAACCGCCAGAAGTGCCCCGATGCGTTGTAGACCGCCCTGCGATCTACAAGCGGATAGTAGCGCATGGATTTCTCCACCAGCTCCGTAAGCTGAGGATAGGTCTTGCGCAGGATCAACCCCTTGTAGTAGGGAATGTGGATCTGGCGCAGCGCCTCCATGACCAGCGCATCGGACTTTCCGCCTCCCGCCGCCCCGCCATACAGCGCCTCGTCCTCCCGCCGCGCCATGAATAACGCCTGCCTCTCCTGAGGACGCCAGATCACCCGGCCGGACTTTTGAGGTGTTTCATTCATATTGGCACCGTTCCTTTCAAGCATCACTCCTCCATCTCCGCCAGCGGAGGGAACTCCACCACCCCCGCGTCCTCCTCGCTCTCCTCCCGGGGATGCTCCCGCCAACGGGCGGGATCACGATTATTGAGATAGTAGGCGGAGACCCGCACGTCGGCGGGGATGTGCACCTCCTCGAAGCCGTCCTTCAAGTCCTCCCGCTCCGCCGCCTTCTTGCCGGTGGCGGGATCGTATTCCACGACCTTGACCTTGAAGGATTTTTTCAGCTTGACCTTGTACCCGCAAGCGCGGCGGTACAGCGCATCCTCCACCCGTCGGCACCGCGCGGCATCCTGCTCTTCGGAGAGTCGCGCGGCCTTGCCTGCCGGAACTCCCCTCTCACTCGCCATGATCCCGCGCCTCCTTGCCGCTAAGACGAATGACGTATTCATCCTCCTCCCGCGTCACCGTACAGGACAGCGTACCCAGCGCCGCCCGAATGTCCTCCGCCTTGACCCGCAGAGTATCCACCCCCTGCCGAGTCAGCAGATATCCCAGCCAGGCGTGGTATAGCTTCATCGTCTCCGCCACCGCGTCCGAAGGACAAAAACCGCCTTTGGTTTCATTTGCTTTACTCATTTTTCGCGTACTTCCTTTCGTAGTAATGCTCCAAAGCCTCCCGCAGAGGGCAGCTCTTGTAACCCTCGGGATGGGCGCAGAGGCGGTAGACGTACTCCCGTCTTGCCTCCTTGTCGGGGAAGTGAAAATTCGCCCCCTCACAGCTCAGCCGCCCGCATCCCCGATCCTGCTTGTAAAAAGGGCAGATACCAACGGCAATGTTCTCATCGCGCCTGGCTTTTTCGCGCATTTCGATCTCCTCGGGAGTCAGGATCTTCCTCCCCTTGCTCCCCTTTCTTTTCCCCGAAGACAGCGCTTTCCCGGAGGAGCGCCGCGCAGGCTTTTTCTCCGTCTTGACCGTCTCGGGCAAACTGTTCTTCGGTCTGCTTTCGTAGCTCATGTATACCTCCTTTTCCCGCCGAAGCATCGGCGGCGTCATATATGCTTGATTCTTCGTCAAGTTCGCTTAACGTGCCATTAGTATAGCATATTTTACCGCATTTGTCAACCCCACTTTTAAAATTTATTTAACAGAATCGTAAAAACCCCTTGACAGATAAGCAAAAATAGTGTATAATAAACCCATCAAATCCCCCCGAAAATCACTGATTTCCCCCACTCGCATACACACCGATACAACGAAAGGAACCAAACCATGGAAGATTTCAAGGATCGCCTGACCTACGCTATGACCCAACGCGGCGTGCGCGCCTCCGAGCTTTGCAAGCGCACCGGCCTTTCCAAAGCCCGCGTCAGCCAGTACGTCAACGGAAAATTCACCCCCAAGTCAGATGCCGTCATCCTCATCGCAGAGGCTCTTCGGGTCTCAGAGCTTTGGCTCCTGGGAAAATCCGATGAAATGGACGTCGAGCCCCGCCCCGTCAAGATTCCCTGCCCCGAAAACATCTCCCCCCTCCGCCTCTGCCGCTATCCCATCCTGGGTGAGATCGCCTGCGGTCTGCCCATCCTGGCCGAGGAGGATCCCGACGCAGGCTACGTCACCGCCGCCGAAACCAACGCCGACTTCTGCCTCACCGCCAAAGGGGACAGCATGATCGGCGCCCGCATCTTCGACGGAGACGAGGTGTTCATCCAGCAGACCGACCTGGTCAATAACGGCGAGATCGCCGCCGTGGTGGTAGATAACGAGGCCACTCTCAAGCGGGTGTACTACTATCCCGATGACGAAAAGCTCATTCTCACCGCCGAAAATCCGGCCTTTGCCCCCATGGTGTTCGTGGGCGAGGAGCTGGAAAACATCCGCATCCTCGGCCGCGCCGTGGCCTTCCAATCCAAGGTTCGCTGATGGCGTATTCTCCCCCAACAAAAAAGGGTGTCTCCGTGTAAACCATGTGAGACACCCTTTTCTCATGCCGTTTTTCGGCCGAATCAAAATTTTCCTCCGCCCTCGACCGAAATCCCTTGTTTCTGCGGCGATCTCGTGGTATCCTATATCCCAAAACCACCGCAAAGGAGACCCTGCCATGTCCTCCCCTCGCCGCCTCCGCATTGGAAAATCCCCCCTGACCGTCGCTCTGCTGGCAACGGCCCTCTTGACGAGTCTGACCGCCTGCCTCCCCTCGGATAGCTTCCCTTCCCCAAGCGCCGACAGTGAAGCCACCTCCGCCGACACCTCCCCCGAAGCCCTGCGCGCCTACTACGAATCCCGCCTCGCCCTTCTCCGCGAAACTTTGTTGGATGAACGGCAGGAGGAGTACATTTCCCGCCGTCATTATGAAGCCCGCATCGCCGAGCTGGAGTCCCGCCTCTCCTCCACCGAGGAGCAGGACAGCGCTCCGGCGCCCGACGGCCACGAGGTAGCCGTCTCTCTCTCCCCCGCTGAGGAAGAGACCGAGCCCCCGCTTCCCACCGCAACCTTTCGCTATACCGCCCGTGGCGATGCCGTGTCGATCGACGCGTACGCAGGCACCGCCAAGGACGTCGCCATACCCGACCATATCACGGATATCCCCGTCACCCGCATCGGAGACGACGCCTTTCGCGGCGCCCCCATCACCACCGTCACCATTCCCGATTCCGTCACCGAGATCGGTTGGTTCTCCTTCGCAGATTGCCCCCGGCTCCGTAGCATCACCCTTCCCGCCTCAGTCACCTCCATCGCCTACGGCGCCTTCGACGGCTGTCCCCGCCTCACTCTGATCTGCCCCCGGGATTCCTACGCCGCCCGCTACGCCGAAAGCTTCGGCTTGGCGTACGAAATCGCCCCGTGATACTAATTTTAATCAAAACCTTGAATGTGACCTCGCAACCCAGTTCCCCAATATCCCGGTGGGTAGGGATCTACGGTGTAAGCCAAAATCTCTCCGTCAAACAGTAAGTAGAAACAAGAAAATAATTTGTTTTTGAAAGTTTAGGGGATTCTTAAGGATCCCGCAAACTTCGCCGCAGGCGAATTTGCCCCGAGCAACGCGAGGAGGTTTCCAAAGAGTACTTAAGCCGCTGGAGGCACACTCTCCTATTTTAGGTTTTATTGTATAAATCAGTATGAAACGAGTCCGCAAGCCATTTCTCAAATACACACAACCAAAAAAGACTTGTTCTCCCCACGCAGAGTCGAACAAGTCTTTTTTTTCACAGATCCACCCGATTCCGTACCTCGCCCTCGAAAAACGCCTGCATATTGAGGATCATTTCGTCGAGACAGCGGGCGCGAGCCTCGTAAGCGCCCCAGGACATATGCGGGGTCAACAGAACGTTCTCCCGCTCGCGGATGGCGTAGTAGGGATGCGTCTCGGGGAAGGGCTCGGCGCTGTACACGTCACAGCCCAACGCCCCCAGCTTCCCCGATCGCACCGCATCAGCCACAGCGGCCTCGTCGGTCACCGCTCCCCGCGCCATATTCACAAGGATCGCGCCGTCCTTCATCATGGAAAGCTCCCGCTCGCCAATCAGCCCGCGCGTCTCGGAGGTCAGCGGCGTGTGCACCGTCACAATATCCGACTCCCGTAAAAGAGTCTCCAGATCCACGCTCACCCCGTCGGGATGGCGGCGGTTCGTCAGCACCCGACAGCCAAGCGCCCGCGCTACGTCGGCGACACGGGAACCGATCTTCCCCGCGCCCACAACGCCCCAAGTCAGCCCCGCGATTTCATGGTACGTCGGGGTCAGCATGTTGGCGTTTCCGCCGTGGGAGTAGGATCCGTCGGCGGTAGCGGCACAGTAGGCGGGCAGATGGCTGATCAAAGCCAGAACCAGCCCCACCGTCACCTGCATGACGCTCTCAGACGAGTATCCCTTCACGTTGGCCACAGCCACCCCGCGGCGGCGGCACGCCTCCAGATCAATGTTGTCAAACCCCGTGGCCGCGACGCAGATGATCCCGGGCGCGCCGACCTCGGGGAGCTGGGCTTCCCCAATCTTGACTTTGTTCAGAATCACGGCATCCGCCCCGGAGATCCGCTCCCGCACCGTCTCCGGCGGAGAGACGCGGTACACAGTCACGTCTCCCACCGCCTCCAGCGGCGTAAGGGACAGATCGTCTCCCAGTGTTCCCGCATCCAGCACAACGATTTTTTTCATATGCATGACCATTCCTTTATTCAATACTCAAGAAGGAGGGCACCGAAACGCGATACCCTCCCCTCTTCAATCATTTACTGATGTAGACCATGAAACGTTAAACGCTCAATGTCAATTAAGCCTCGGTGCACTCTTCGCAGGTAGCTTCGCAGGCTGCCTCGCAAACGGCATCCTCAACGTCCTCGCAGATGTCCTCGCAGGCCTCGACGCACTCGTCCTCCAGACCCAGATCCTCGCAAGCCTCAGCCTTCTTGGGCAGCTTTGCCTTCACAGCGTCCACAGCGGTGGTAGCGGTAGCCTTAACCTTGTCGGCAGCGGTAGCAGCGGTAGCCTTTACCTTACCGGCGGCGGTAACAGCGGTAACCTTAACCTTACCGGCAGCGCAAGCGGCGCCGGCCTTGACCTTAGCCACACCGGCCTGGCCCTTCTCGGACTTCAGAGCCTCGTAAACGGCGATAACGGCGCCGGCAGCGGCGGCACCGGCGGCGGCTGCGACGAACGCAACGTCAGCAGTCAGATTGTTGTTTTGCTTTTTCATGTTTGTATCCTCCAATGATTTTGGTATATAGTTATTTCCCGCTCTTCGCGGTGGGAAATCATAAAAAATAAACGGTTACTCCGTCACCACAGCGGCATCGGTGATGACCATGCAAACGCGGGGGACGTCGGAATAGAAGCCGTAGCGACCGGTCTTGCAGGCGGCGATCTTGTCCACCACCTCCATACCCTCCACGACCTGACCAAAGGCGGCGTATTGGGTATCCAGATGAGGCGCATCCTCATGCATGATGAAGAACTGGGAGGAAGCCGAGTCGGGGTCGCTGGTACGCGCCATAGACAGGGTACCTCTCTTGTGCTTCAGGTCGTTGGCCATGTATCCGTTGGCGATGAACTCGCCGCGGATGGACTTGCAGGGCTTCTGGTCAAAGTCGGTGGTCATGCCGCCGCCCTGGATCATAAAGCCCTTGATCACGCGGTGGAAGATCAGGCCCTTATAGAAGCCGCTCTCCACCAGAGAGAGAAAGTTCTCCACGGTCTTGGGCGCCTTGTCGGGGCGAAGCTCCACCACGATCTTACCCAGCTCGTAGGGGGCGTCCGTCCCCTCGGCCACGGTGAAAATCACTTTCGGGAAATTGCTCATGTCGATTGTTCTCCTGCATTTTGTTTTTGGGATTCGGCGGCGGAGGAGTCCGTATCCAACGCATAGCCCACTCGAAATAAATGGCGCATCCGCTCCTCCTGCCCCGTCAGGGACAGATATCCAAACAATACCTCCATGCCCGTGGCGCGGCGGTATTCCGCCACCGACGCGGACTTCGGGACATTCCCGTGTCCCATGTTGCGCCCCCGACGGTACACGGCCGCCTCCGTCTCTGTGAGGATGGGCTCCAACCGCCCCATCGCCTCGGATTGAGCCGTGGCGCGGACGAAGTCCAGGGATGCGCGATTGAGGTGAGCCGAGGTGGAAAGCCCCCGTTCAGCCACCAGATAAGTGCGGACGCAAACCTCCAGCACGCTGTCCCCCAAATAGGCCAGCGCGGGGGTCGTGATGTCCGATAGCTCCATGTCGGTACTCCTTAGATGCGAGGAAATTACGCCTCAATAGCGTCCACGTCTTCCTCAGCGCCCGCGATCTCGAACTCCTCACTGCCACCCTCGGGAATGTCGTAGTCCTCGCTCCGGCGGTACACGCGGAGAAGCAGAGTGCGGATTTCAAAGTCGCCGTTGCGCTTCACGATAAGGCGGTAGGGGAACAGAAGAACCGCGATGATGCCGCCCGTCACAGACAGCAAAATGGTCCAGAACAGCTTGCGCTTCTTGGCCTTCCGCTCGTATTCCTTCTTGTGGAGGAGACGGTCGGCGAAATCCACCGCGTTCTCGAAAGCGTCGGCCAGCTTTTCGCCAACCTTTGCAGCTGCCTTGATAACCTTGAAAATGCTCATTTTGTTTCCTTCCTTTCTGTATGTGATAAAATTTAATTTTTCAGGCTGTGAATGGGAGCGGGAATGCGTCCGCCGCGTCCCACGAACTTCGCGGGCGAATAGGGACGAAGCGCCATAATGGGCGCCGTACCCAAAAGACCGCCGAAGTCCACCTCGTCGCCCACGGTCTTGCCCACAGCGGGGATCACACGGACGGCGGTGGTCTTGGTGTTGACCACACCAATGGAGATCTCGTCTGCGATCAGACCGCAGATCACGTCCTCGGAGGTGTCGCCGGGTACCGCGATCATATCCAGACCGACCGAGCACACCGCAGTCATAGCCTCCAGCTTCTCAATGGACAGCGCGCCGCGCTTCGCCGCAGCGATCATGCCCGCATCCTCGGAAACGGGGATAAACGCGCCCGACAGACCGCCCACGTGGGAGGACGCCATAACGCCGCCCTTCTTGACCGCATCATTCAGCATGGCCAGACAAGCGGTGGTGCCATGAGCGCCGCAGGACTCCAGACCCATGTTCTCCAGAATCAACGCCACCGAGTCACCCACGGCAGGCGTAGGCGCCAGCGACAGATCCACAATACCGAAGGGGATCCCCAAACGGTCGGCCGCCTCAGAGGCAACAAGCTGACCCACACGGGTGATCTTAAAGGCAGTCTTCTTGATGATGTCCGCCAGCGCAGACAGATCACAGTTCCCCGCTCTTGCGATGGCCGAGCTGACTACACCGGGGCCGGAGACGCCCACGTTGATGACCGTATCCGGCTCACCCACGCCGTGGAACGCGCCCGCCATGCAGGGGTTATCCTCGGGAACGTTCGCGAATACCACCAGCTTGGCGCAGCCGATGGAATTGCGGTCAGCCGTCAGCGCGGCAGCGCGCTTGATGGTAGAACCCATGAGGCGGATGGCATCCATGTTGATGCCCGCCTTGGTGGTGGCTACGTTGACCGAGGAGCAGACCAGCTCGGTCTCGGCCAATGCCTCGGGGATGACCGAGATCAGGTTGCGATCCCCCTGGGTCATGCCCTTGTGAACCAGAGCGGAGTAACCGCCGATGAAGTTGACACCCACGGTGTCGGCCGCCCGCTGAAGGGTATGCGCCAGCTTGAGGAATACGTCGGGGGACATGTTGCCCGCCACCAGCGAGATCGGGGTCACGGATACCCGCTTATTGACGATCGGGATCCCGTACTTCTTTTCAATGTCCTGACCCGTGGCCACCAGCTTTTCGGCCTTGCGGGTGATCTTATCGTAAATGTTGTCACACAAGCGGTTCCCGTCGTCGCTGACGCAATCGAACAGGGAGATACCCATGGTGACGGTTCGAATATCCAGATTCTCCTCCCGGATCATCTGGATCGTTTCCAGTATGTCTCTTGTATCTAACATGATGAATGACCTTTCGGTTTAATGGATGGTGCAATGATGCAAGGGGTTTCTCGATCTGCCGCAGGCAGTGACGGTCGTTCCGACCGTCAAGGGAAACTTTGACTGAATGAAGCCTGCGGCTTCATTCAGATGTGGTGCATGGTATTGAAAATATCCTCATGCATGGCGTGTATATCCAGACCGTTCGCCTCGCCGAGCGCGCTCAGCTTGTCCACGAACTCGGAAAAGCCCACGGTCAAAGAATCGATATCCGCCAGCATGATCATGGCGAAATACTCCTTAAGAACCGACTGAGAGATGTCCACAATATTGGCTCCGTTTTCGGCGCAAGCGGTCGCGACCTTAGCGATGATGCCCACGCTGTCCTTGCCGGTTACGGTGATAACTGCTTTCATTGATGTAACTCCTTTGAATTGCCTTGTATTCATTATATTATACTATAAAATTCCGCCGTATGCAAGGGGTAAAGCAGAATTTTTTTCAAAAAAACGCATATTTTTTTCATTCTTTTCCGCAAACGCCCGAAAATTTCCCATCGAAAGAAAATTTCTACAAAAAAGAAGCAAAAAAAGTGTTTTTCATCTTGCAATTTCATCGCGTTTATGGTATAATAGAGGTAACTAATGAAAGAGAGGTATACCCCCATGAGCGATTTTAATTTCTTTGAGCACACCGTCGAAGAGCACGCAGAAGGCAAGCGGAAAACATCCATCCTTCTGGGCCGCCTCGCTGCGCTGGCTGTTTACGGCGGTGTCATCGGCGCACTCCTGGCGATCTTTGCCCCCCTTGCAATCATCCCCGTTGTGCTGCTCCCCATTTTCCTGACCGTGTGGAAGTGGTTCAAGTGCGACCTGAAGTATGTTATTGAGGGAGCGTCCATCTCCTTCTACCGCCTGCACCACGGCAGCAAAAAGGCTCAGCCTCCCAAGGATCTGGAGGTCATGATCAAGGATTGCCGCGAGATCGCCCCTCGTACCGCCGAGTCCGACGCGAAGATCAAGGCCGACGGGTACACCAAGGTTTACATGTACGCTCCCGCAACCAAGTCCGATGATCAGTACTACGCCACCTTCGAGCAGAACGGCGAGAAGTGCGTTGTATATTTCCAGGCCGTTGAGAAGTCACTCAAGCTCCTGCGCTACTACAACGCCAACACCATCGTGACCGTGGTCAGCAAGTAATCTACCGTACATCCCCCACGCCGCAGGGCGGAGGTATCTCCCACCGACATCTATCCGCATGGATATCGGCAGGACAGGCCGCCGCCCTGCCATTTTATCCCCGAAAGGAATCGTACCATGAAGCAAACCTACACAGTCCCCGTCCGCCTCTCGGAGGATCTGCTCCGTAAGCTGATCTACATTTCCGAAGCCGAGGGTCGCACCCCCAACAATCAGTTCACCCTCATGCTCCGCAATACCATCCAGTATTTCGAGCGCGCCAAGTCCAAGATCCCCGCAGCCGAGCTTGCCAAGATCGATATTTCGGCGTATCTGGACGCCGCAGACGGCAAGGAATAAAGGGAACCGAAAACGCACGTATGACAGCGACACAGATCGGTCATACGTGCGTTTTTTTATGGATCAGCCAAGATCAAACAGAGGATTTTTCCCTGCTCTTTTTCTTGACGGAGGAATCCTCGTCGTCATCCTCATCGTCGTCACGGCTCTTCTTGGATTTCTTGCCGTCATCCTCGTCGTCGTCACGGCTCTTCTTGGACTTCTTGTCATCATCCTCGTCATCGTCACGGCTCTTCTTGGACTTCTTTCCGTCATCCTCATCGTCCTCGGAGACCTCATGGCGCACCACTTCAATGGTAGCCACCCGTCGGAAGTCGGTCTCGGTCACGGTGATATCCAGATTCTCAAAGGTAAACTTCTCACCGCAGGCAGGAATCTTGTCCATTTCTTCCATGATCCAACCGTTGATGGTGATGCTGTCGGATTCGATATCCAGATCGAAGAACTCGCAGAAATCCGACAGATTGCCGCCGCAATCCACTCGGAAGGTGTTCTCGGCGATCTCCTTGTAATCCTCCACCACCTCGTCGTGCTCATCCCAGATGTCGCCCACCAGCTCCTCCAGGATATCCTCCATGGTAACGATACCCAGCGTACCGCCGTATTCGTCCAGCACCACAGCCATGTGCGACTTGTTGGTCTGAAGGTCGCGGAGCAGATCGTCGATGCGCTCGGTTTTATGGATGAACAAAGGCTCGGAAATAAGCTCTTCCAAAGGCTTTTCCGTAAGACCCTTGGCCGTGAACACATCCTTGGAGTGGAGTACGCCCACGATGTTGTCAATGCTGTCCTGGTAGACCAGCAGACGGGAGAAGTGAGACTCCTCAAAGATGCGGCCGATCTCCTCCATAGGCGTGCCGATCTCAAAGCCCTCCAGATCCACGCGGTGGGTCAGAATATCCTCGGCCTTGAGCTCGGGGAAGTTGATGGCGTTGCGGAGCAGATCTCCCTCCTCGTCATCAATGGTTCCCTCCTCCTGAACCTCCTCCACCAGCATGAGCAGCTCCTCCTGGGACATCTTGCTGTCCTCATGATTGCGGAAGATGTGGTTGATCAGCTTGGTCCAGCCGGAGAACAGGATACCGACCGGGAACAAGATCCAGATAAAGAACTGCATGAGGGGCGCCGAGAACATGGCAAAGCTCTCGGGGCGGTTCTTGGCCATCGACTTAGGGGTAATTTCGCCGAAAATAAGAACTACAACGGTTACGGCGGCCGTGGAAATAATGGTGCTGTAATTGTCCGAGAAGGCCTGATTCTTCAGCTCCGTACACAGAGAAATGACGAACACCGTGGCAATGGAGGAAAGCAGGATGTTGACCAGGTTATTACCGATCAGAATGGTCGAAATCAGCTTGTCATAGTTCTCGCTGAGCTTCAAGGCCAGCTCGGCTCGCTTATTCTCCTTCTCAACAAGGGTTTTCAGTTTGGTTTTACTTGCGGTCGAAAACGCAGTTTCGGTAGCGGAAAAATACGCGGACATCAGAAGGCATATCGCCATGATGATGATTTGGGCGGTCATAATCGAAAACTCCAATTCAATAAATAGTCATAGTGTGGAATCTGCGCAGAAGCGCTCGCAGGAGCGCTCGCAGGAGCGTGCAGATGCGGGGAAAAACAGACACAAAAAGGCCTACCTGTCCTCCGGGATCAATTCGTCCTTCCCGAAAAGCAGGCACGCCGACAAATCGCGTATGGTGGCATACACGAGCGCAAATATTCACAAATGATGTAGGTACAGGTGCAGGTGCAATTATCCCCGTCGGTACTACTATCGCTATCCATGGTGGGCAACCATCTCCTTTCACAATCGTTGGCTTTCATTATAGCAGATTGTCAAGAGTTTGTCAAGGAGAACGGGGGTTTGTTTACAATTCGTTTACGGATTCGGAAAACAAGGCCGCCGCACAGACGTCTCGCATCCTCAGAGGGACGGGGCGGGGCTCCCATGCTACCCTTTAAAAAGGGAACAGGTCGTCTCGGGCAGACAGCCCCAGACGACCCACCATTTATTTTGGAAGGCGTTTAAGCCTGCGTTTTTTCGTCCTTATGGCGGCGATGCTTTCCCTTCGGATGATTGGCGTCCAGGACACGAGCCGTCTTACCCTCAGGCTTCTCGGTGATATCACCGGCCTTGGTAAGCGCCCACTTGGTCATCATGGGGCCAAAGATCTCATAGATCAGAACGCCGAACAGAATGATAAAGCGAACCGTGCTTCCGATGGCGGTAGGACCAAACGCCGCATCCTCCGACACGATGCTGACCATACCCAGCGCCACGCCCGCCTGAGGCAGGAGGGTGATTCCCAAATACTTCACGGTATTCTCGTCGCAACCGACGGCCTTGGCAGAACCGAATGCGCCCACGATCTTACCAATGGAACGAGACAGGATGTAGATCACGCCGACGAGAATGAAAATGGGCTGCTTGAAAACGGACAGATCCAACTCGGCGCCGCTGATAACGAAGAACAGAATGAACAGGGGCTTCGTCCACTTCTCGGTTCTCTCCATCATCTCCTGGGAGGTCTTACAGAGGTTGCAGAAGACGGTACCCAGCATCATGCAGGTAAGCAGAGGGGAGAAGCCGATATGAATGCCGCCGACGTGGAAGGACAGCATAGCCAGCGCAACGGTCAGGAACACAAAGGTGATCATGAGCGCCAGACGGTTGCTGTGAGAGTGGAAGTGCTTCTCGATCCAGGACAGGATCGCGCCCAGAACGGCGCCCAGAACCAACGAAAGGATGATCTCCAGCAGGGGCTCCAGCAAAATCGAGGTCACGCTGAGGCGGCCGCCGTAAAGAGCCTTGGCAACGCCCATGGATACAGCAAAAATAATCAGACCCACGGCATCGTCCAGCGCGACGATGGGCAACAGCAGGTCGGTCAGAGGACCCTTGGCCTTGTACTGGCGAACCACCATGAGGGTGGCGGCGGGGGCGGCCGCCGAAGCGATGGCGCCCAGAATGATACAAGCGGGCACAGGCAGATAGTCAGTCCCCGTAATGGCGACGAGCAGGAAGTGCAGGCCGATCAAAACAATGTCCACCACAATGGTAGCCACCACAGCCTGAATGATACCGATCACGGTAGCCTTCTTACCCGTATGCTTCAGATCAGACACGCGGAACTCGTTACCGATGTCGAAAGCAATAAAGCCCAGGGCGATGCTTGAAATAATATCGAACGCGCCGACGGGAGCGACCTCGTCATTAAAGCCGAAGCTGAATCCGCCGATCACGAAGCGACCCAGGCAGTATGTACCGATCAGAACGCCCGCGATCAGGTAGGCGGTCACGTCGGGGAGCTTCAAGCGGCGGAGCACACGGGTCATCATAAGTCCCGCGAACAGACACATGGATATGCTGAGCAGAGTTTGAATGGGATCCATAGCAATGTCTCCTTACCCGATGATCACGGGCCACCAAAATTTGCGTCCCGCCCGAACCGTGCCCGGGCAACGTAACGCACGATGCATTATAGCACGAACCCGCATCAAAGTCAATGAATAAAACGCCGAATATTCACGATCTTTACAGCGCATCCATGGGCAAGTTTGCCATACCCTCTCAAATTGAAACAGGTTGTGCCCCACACCCTCCGGCAGAGACACAACCACATCTTTTATTATAACACATTTCCCTGTCAATTGCAAGAGGAAAATAAAAATTCCCCAAATTTCCGCGTCTTCAACAAAAACTTTTTGTTAACTTTGTTCATTTTGGGTATTGCAATTCTGAAAGAAATGTGCTATACTATAACCGTAGCAAGGAGGTACAAACCAATGGTAAAGTAAAGCAACCGACTTTGAGGAAACCGGACGATCAGAACACAACGGGATCCTTCGAATAGGATTACGGGGCACCTACAACAGGATCCAAGCGATGAAAGCCAATGTGGAGTCACGAGCATCAAAGTCACACACAATTCGCCTTTTGTAAAAAAGCCAACTACCGCTCACAGATATCCCAAACGAAAATCGTTAAACAAACGAAATCAATCAAAGAGAAATCAAAGCGGGAAGCGAATCATCCGTACAAAAACCTTACATAAAAATATTTAAATCGATTCAAGGATAAGATCGAGATTCCAAATTTTATATAGATTTGAGTGCGGTTGGATAAAAAAACAAAAGGTAGATCAAAAAGAGGAGGATAAACAAATGATGTTAGATACCAAGAGTGAACAGAAATGACCCTTGATTACGCGTGAGAAACGTAATCAAGGGTCATTTCTTTTTTATTTGTAAAAGATATATTTTTTTGTTTTGACCCGCCGTTTGCCGGTGAGGTTTTGTCCTGTGCCGTGGATCCCTACCACCCGGGCATTTGAGAAGAACGAAATCACGCCACATAGGCCGCCGACGGGGGCGCCTTTTTTCATATGGGAGTCTATAAATATTCAGCGTGCGGAGAGAGCCGAACAAGTTCGGTGGCGAGAAGATTTTTTGTCAGATGAAACAAAAATCCGCACGCGTAGTTGATCCTACGCGAAGGCTTTTTCGTGAAGCGCCCACTCCGTGGGCAAACGGAAAAGAT
>JAZQXS010000105.1:0-2315 GCA_045633025.1 Eubacteriales bacterium
CCGCTCCAAAATACCGCAGATTTCCTTCCCAAAGCTCGTGGCGAAGCTCAACGCTCATGCCAATAGCCTCAAACGTTCTTGTTGACGATCCTGGTCTCGGCCTCGCCGCTCTCCAGATCGATGTAGCGGACGAACAGAGACACCTTGTTGTCCTCGTTGAGGTTGGTCCAGAACAGGTCGGACAGACCGTCGATGTCCATGTCGGGGAGCTCCAGGGTCTTGGGCTCACCCTCAAAGGAGGGCAGGGGGTTGCCGTCGGCGTTGTAGGTGTGAATGAACTTGGCGCGACCTGCGATGGGATTGGAGTAGGCGTAGGTGAAGCGCTCGCAGGAGGAATCGTCGCCCTCGGCGCTCTTGAGGATGGACAGGGCGTAGTTCATGTCGCCGTTCTCGCGGTGGATGATACCCGAGATACGGGGGGTGAAGTTGGGCTTATCGTCCTCGAACTCACGGGTGCGGAGAGCCTGCTCAAAGGTCATCTGCTTGTCCATGAGGTCGTAGATGGTGTCGGTCTGGTCGCCGTTGGTCACGATGGTTTTGTTGCCCAGCACACGGACGGGGTAGTAGATGATGAGGTGGGGGTCAACCATCTTGGACTCGTCGAAGGCCTTGGTGCGCATAGCGTCGCCCTCTGCCACGAATACGCGGTTGCGGCTGTTGACGCTACGACCCATGATGAAGTAGGCGGTGACGGCGCGCTTGCCGTCGGCGGACTTACCGATGATGATACCGCGGCCGTGGTAGGCCAGGGAGTTCAGCTCGTTGGCAATGGTAGTAACCTTCATGGTTTATACTCCTTTGATATACACTTTATTCTCTTGAACCTCGATCTTATCCTCACAGAACAGGCGGACGGCCTCGGGCAGAATCTTCCACTCGGCCTCCTCCATAATACGGCGCTGGAGGATCTCGGGGGTATCGTCCCGCTGAACAGCCACAGCCTTTTGCAGGACGATGGGGCCCGCGTCACACTCGGGAGTAACGATATGAACGGTAGCGCCCGAGACCTTCACGCCCTTCTCCAGAGCGGCCTCGTGGACGTGGAGACCGTAGTAGCCCTTCCCGCAGAAGGAGGGGATCAGAGCGGGGTGGACGTTGAGGATGCGGTTGGGGAACGCCTCGTAGACCTGCTCGTCGATGATGGTGAGGAAGCCCGCCAGCACGACCAGGTCAATGCCTGCGGCGGTCATTTCGTCAGCCAAAGCCTTGGAATAGGCGGCGATGCTGTCGTAGTCCTTTCGCGCCAGCACGCGCCCCTCGATGCCCGCCTTGGCGGCGCGCTCCAGGGCGTACACGCCGGGCTTGGAGGCGATGACCAGAGTGATTTCACCGGGGCCAAGCTCTCCGCGCCCTTGGGCGTCGATGAGAGCCTGCAAGTTGGTGCCGCCGCCCGAAACCAGCACGGCGATCTTCTTTGTATTGGACATAGGAACGGTTCCTTTCCGAAGCATCAGACGATGGCGATCTGCTCACCGCCCAGCTCGGCGGCATCCACGATCTCACCGATGAGGTAAGCGTCCTCGCCGTTCGCGCGCAGGATCTCCAGAGCGGTATCCACGTCCTCGGGAGCGACCACGATGCTCATACCAACACCCATGTTGTAGGTGTTGAACATATCCCGCTCGGGGATATTGCCGGTCTTGGCGATCAGATTGAAGATAGGCAGAACCTTGACGTCGGCGCGGCGAACGCGGGCGCCCAGACCCTCGGGAATGCTTCTCGGGATGTTCTCGTAGAAGCCGCCGCCGGTGATGTGGGAGATACCCTTCACGCTCACCTTTTCCAGCAGAGCCAGAACCGACTTGACGTAGATCTTGGTGGGAGTCAGCAGGGTCTCGCCGATGCACTTACCGCCCAGATCGTCGCAGGGGGTGTACAGAGAGGGGGGATTGTTGTCGATATCAAAGACCTTACGGCAGAGGGAGAAGCCGTTGGAGTGCACACCGGTGGAGGCAAGGGCGATCACGATGTCGCCCGCCTTCATGGTGGTGTTATCGATGATCTTCTTCTTGTCCACGATACCAACCGAGAAGCCGGCCAGGTCGTACTCCTCGGCAGGCATCATACCGGGATGCTCCGCAGTCTCACCACCGATCAGAGCGGCGCCGGACTGAACACAGCCCTCGGCCACACCGCCGACGATGGCAGCGATCTTCTCGGGAATGTTCTTACCGCAGGCGATGTAGTCCAGGAAGAACAGGGGCTTTGCGCCCACGCAAATGATATCGTTGACGCACATAGCCACGGCGTCAATACCGATGGTGTCATGCTTGTCCATGAGAATGGCCATCTTGACCTTGGTGCCGCAGCCGTCG
>JAZQXS010000106.1:0-8911 GCA_045633025.1 Eubacteriales bacterium
GTAGAGAGAAAATAGAAGATTCGAGGGATAATACGAATCCTCAATCAAAATCTTGAAAGTGAATTCGTTCCCTAAATAACCCAGTGGGCAGGGACCCACGGTGATGGCCAAAACCCTTCTGTCAAACAGAAAACCAAAACACAAATTATGTGTTTTTGAAAGTTTAGGGGATTCTTAAGGACCCCGCAAACTTCGCCGCAGGCGAATTTGCCCCGAGCAACGCGAGGAGGTTTCCAAAGGGTCCCTGACAGGCTTGCCTGTCGGACGCCAGGAGGCACGTTTCCCATTCCCCCGTTCAACGGTTTCATCGAGGACGCAATTACTGCCCAAGTCGGAACTCGGCCGTCAGCCACAGATTGAAGTGCAGCTTTTCGCTGTCGTTTTCGTATTCCGCAGGGATCAGCGCCGCGTAGTCACGCAGAACCTCCTTGTACGCCACGTCAGCACTTCCGCCGTCGAGCGTCACAAGGCACTCGCTGTGGAGCGTGACGGAATAGGTATCCCGTCCCTCAAAGGAATAGGTACGCGTGGTGACGCCGTCGCGAACCGTGAAGGATTCGGCTTGAATGTTCTTGAAATCCAGATACACCAAGGAATCCTCTGCGTTTTTTCGTACGGTCAGCACGTTTCCTTCGGCCGTAGCCAGCGCCGACAGAGCAATTTCGGGGTTCTCACCCTGACCGGCGTAGTACGCCCCGCCGTACGCCATCTCAGGCGCATACGGCTTCAGCGCGCGGTATGCGTTCAGATCGTACACGCGGTATTCGCGATTTCCGTCCGCGTCCACCGCATACACCAGCGCGTCATCGTAGGGGAGCATGAAAATGCTTTGCTTACCCTGCAGATTCACGCTGGCATTCGGACGAGCGGTGCTCACAACGAGCAAAAGGATCATCGCGCAAGCCAAGATATGCAGCGCGCCCTCCGCCGCCGATACCTTGGTGTCCTGCTTTCGGAATGCCCGAATCAGAGAACGGATGGAAAATCTCTCGCACAAGGGCGTAAGGCAAACGCCCACCGCAAAGAGAGCCAGACCGAATACCAGACCGTACACGTACGCCATGGTCATACCCAGCGCCGAGGTGGCCAGGAACACAACGGGGATCACGATGGGGAAATACAGGGCGGTGGCCAACAGCTCTCCGTGATACGCCGACAGATCCTGCTTGCGGACGGCGGTGATCAGTACCTCGTTTGCGAGCAGAAGAATACCGCTGAACACGAACAGATAGCTCGCATCAGGCAGGGCGAAGGACAAGACGATGCCGAGGGTCGCATGGACGTACGCGAAAGCGCGGGTCAGGTCTCTGCGCTCGATCCCCAGCCACTTCGTGGCAAAATGGGTAGTCAACACGGAGACGGCCAGAGCCGTAAGGCCAATGCCGATCACGATGGGAATATTGGAATAGGTGACCGTTCCGATCATGTGGATATCAATACCGCCGAACAGAGCGGCCACGAACTGGAACAGATAGTAGAACAGGTAGGTCACACCGGCCGAAAGAGCCAGCCCCACGACAACGGCCAGAAGGCTCTTAGCGGTTTTCTTTCCGTTTTTCTGCTTGCGGAGCACGGAAAGCAGGACGTTCGCCGCCAGAAGCAGGATCGCCGCAACGGCAAGCACTACGGTAACGGTGTGATCGTACACCACCGTGGTCAGATTGAGGTAGGAGAAGAAAATGGCCGACTCGTCTGCGTCGTACAGGCGGTTCAGGTCGTCGTTGCCCAGCTTCTCAATGATGGCGTCCACGATCTGCGCCTGTTGGGACAGATACGTGAGCCCCACATTTTCGGGCGCATCATTCTGCGTGTGATAGTTCTCGCCGCCTCCGATGTTCGCCATATTGAGACCCTGGTACGCATCCTTGAAGTTACTGAAGTCCGTACCGTTGGGCATCATATCGTAGACCATGGTGGCGATGGAGCAGGTATAAGCGCTTCGGTTGATCTCGGAGAACAGCTTGACCGTTTCGTAGTTGTTCGCCGCCGTCTCAAACATGATCAGCGTGCCGTCCGTTCCGCGGGATTCGAGATTCGTGCCGAACTTGATGCGCTCGACCACATTGTCAAAGCCGACGAATTCATTCATGAACGCGCGGGAGCCGTACAGATCGAATTCCTCGCCGTTGACAAAACAGAACAGAAGATCGTTTGTCAGCGTGTAGCCGTTTTCCATCCGATCCAGATAGTAGCGGATGGCCTCCAGCATGACCGCGCAGGCTACGCCGTCATCCGACGCACCCGGACCCATGGGGACGGAATCGAAATGCCCCATGAACATGAGAGCCTCGTCGGAGGGCGTTTCGGCGTTGGCAGGGATATGTACGATGATATTGCGGAGATAAAAATTCTGATATTTGCCCTCCAGGTCGGTGGCCACGTAGGTCTGGATCCGGTAGGCAGGCACGTCGGTGGTGTCCGCGTTGATGACTCCCCATGCCTCGACCTGCTCGGCGATGTATTCCAACGCCTTATTGTTCGCCTCGCTGTGGAACAGGGAGCGAGGACCGTTTTCGGAAAGCTTTTCAATATGCGAAAGCATATTCTCTTGATTGAAATTCGTATCTTTTCTCGTTTCCTTCGTATCAACGATCGACACAGCAAACAGGACACACAAGATCACGGCAAGAAGAATGCTTGTGATCCTCAAAGACGTACAGAACGCGCAACTCTTTTCCTTCATAAAAAATCTGTCCTTTCAAATACTTGTACTCATGTATATAACGAAAATCTTCTTATCGCTCGCCACACACAGAATATTTAGAGGCTCTCTTTTTGTTTTTGAATACTCCGGACGCACATGGAGAGCGCCAGGAAACACAGCGCGGGATAGTAAGTTCCCATGCAAGCGTGACTCGTCCAGCTCCAGCGGCCAATGAACCAATCGAACACCAGCATCAGATCCGAGAAAAAGAACAGGGCGCTGGCCGTTGCGATGATCCCGTTAGCGAGATTCTTTTGACGTAGGAAATTCCCGACGGCCTTACCGAGCATCGTGGAAATGATGAGCGCATAAACGATGCACACGATGCGGAAGATCGGAACGTCAAAGGTCAGCCAAGGGCAGAACAGAAGGAACAGCAGACAGCCGAGGAACAGCACGCCGCTGAGGAGATAATCCGTCTTTTGCATTTTCTGCATAAAGCAGTACGCCGCAACGAAGCAAATATGTCCGAGGGCGAAGGTAGCCGCGCCGACGATGAAATCGTACCCGATCAGATAGTCTCCGAGGAAAGCCAGTACGAGTCCCGCCTCCATACCGATGTAGAATTTTCGGTTGTCGGCTCGGGTGGCCACGGCATACGCCAGATTTGCGGCGCCAAGCAGGGCAAAGCTTGCGCTGCAAATACATTTCAGCGTGAAATCAAAGCCGTTGCTCTGATACACGTAATTCAGGGCGAAAATAGCGGAAATGACCGCCAGATTCACCGCCAGCATCCATTTTTGCGATTTCTTCATATACACTACCTCACTTTAAGAACATATGCAAAAGCTTTTCATACAGCTTACTCGTATAAGGCTGATACCGCATGGGCAGATCCAGCCACGTCTTTTTGTCCACGATGGATTTTTCATGGGAGAAGGCGTCAAAGCCAGCCTTGCCGTGATACGAGCCCATACCGCTCTCGCCAACGCCGCCGAAGCCCATGGCACTCGTGGCCAGATGGATCACCACGTCGTTGATGCAACCGCCGCCGTAGGAAAGCTCGGAGGTGACTCTCTTGACATGCTTCTTGCTGCTCGTGAACAGGTAGAGCGCCAAGGGCTTATCCTTGGTTTTGAGGTCATCCACCACCGCATCGAAATCGTCAAATGTCAAGATGGGCATGATAGGGCCGAAGATCTCCTCGCCCATCACCGCATCGTCGTAGGTCACGTTGTCCATCACGGTGGGGGAAATCTGACAGGTGGCGGGGTTGGTACGGCCGCCGATCACCACCTTCTCTTCGTCGATCAGACCGCAAAGCCGCGAGAAATGCTTTTCGTTAATGATCTTTCCGTAGTCCTTGCCCGCGAGGGGATCCTCTCCGTACTGCTTCCCAATCTCGGAAACGACCGCGCGGACGAACTCGTCCTTGATCGAACGCTCACAGAGGATATAGTCGGGGGCTACGCAGGTCTGACCGCAGTTGAGATACTTACCGAACACGATGCGCTTGGCGGCGAGCTTGATATTCGCGCCGGCGTCCACGATACAGGGGCTCTTGCCGCCCAGCTCAAGGATGGCGGGGGTCAAATGCTCAGCCGTATGGCGAAGCACCTCCTTACCGACCGCCTGACTACCCGTAAAGAATACGAAGTCGAATTTCTGATCGAGCAGCGCGGTGTTTTCGGCTCTGCCGCCCGTGACCACGGCCACGTATTCGGGGGCAAAACACTCCCCGATGATCTTCTCCACGATCCGACTCGTGGCGGGGGAATAGGCGCTGGGCTTGACGATGGCCGTGTTTCCGGCGGCGATGGCATCGGCCAAGGGATCCAGCGTGAGCAGGAAGGGGTAGTTCCAAGGGCTCATGATCAGCACGTTTCCGTAAGGAACGGGTTGCTTGTAACTGTGGGAATGGAACTGGGCGAGCGGGGTTGCCACCGTCTTTCTTTTGGCGAACCTTCTCGTGTGTCGGATCATGTAGGAGATCTCCGTCAGCACGAGACCGCTTTCGCACATAAAGCCCTCGTAATGACTTTTGCCGAGATCCGCCGTGAGCGCGTCGTTGATCTCATCCTGATATTTCCGAACGGTTGCGTAGAGCTTTTTCAACTGCTCCACGCGGAATTTTACGGGGATCGTCACCCCGCTTCGAAAGTAGGCTCTTTGCCGCTCCAGCAAAGCGGCGATCTCTTGACCGGTCATACCGACTCCCTCCTGTCCTGCCTATCTTGCATTTCATGGTACAAACCCTCCGGTTCCTTCTCCACTCAACACATCTCCAAGATCCTCGCAGGACGTAACGGCCATTAAATGTTGACGCATCAACAGGCACCCTATCAGTTTAACACAAACTCGTTGACTTGTCAACATATTTTTGGGAATCTCTAAAAAATCATCACACGAAAAATCCTCCTTCCCTGCGGAAGGAGGATTTTTGCCCCATCACATATCAACAAAGCTTATGAAAGAGAGTTGCTCTCGGATGAAAGCCCTTTTCATTCCGCCTTCACTTGGTAATGGAATGTATGTTCCCCGAGGGAAATGCCGTCGACCTCGGTCAGTTCGATCAGCAGGTTTTGATCGTACTCTCCGATATAAATGGCCTTTTCGCTCTCGAATCGGTTGAAGGTCAGAACGCCGCTGCGGATGATCTCGTTCGTGTCATAATTCCAGACGGTGTAGCCGACACGGCACTCCTTCGTCAGAGGTGTGGAGAGGACAACAGGGATGTAATTACCCAAGCCCTTTTCGAGGGCCTCCGAGGCGGAGTCACGGAAGGCTACGGTGGCGGTGCCGTCATCCGAGAAGGGATCCTCGGTCAGAACGGTGGAGGTGGTATCGCCGATTTTCTTCTTGAATAACTTAAAGCTTGACTGTAATCCTCCGGCACGGAACGCTTTGTTGTTGTCCGGCAGGTTTGCCATATAGATTTGGTTCCCTGCGGAATGGATATCCAAAACGCTCTTGTAATTCGGGAAATCAATGATTGGGAAATTCTTCTCGCCTGTGTAATAGAACACGTTGTCGGTCAGGATCGTATCCTGCCAGCCGTACACGGGGCCGTAATCGCCGAAACGGAACTCGTTTCCCGAATCCCAGGTGCAGATCAGCTCCCGTTCTCCGTACATAATATTGCCGTCCAAAATCATGCCCTCTGCATTGGCCCAACGAACACCCCCTTCGATGACGTTGTCGCGGAGCAGAACACCGTGGGCATCGATCTCAATGTGGACGCCCACGTCGGAGCAGTTACGGGTAAAGACGTTATTCACCACTTCCACATTCCAGTTAAAGTTATCAAACCAAAGATCGTTGGTGAAATTGTTGTCGAAGCGATTGCCTCGGTAGAGGATGTTCTTGCAGACCATCATCTTGACGGTCGCGGGGTCGGGCGAGTTGTACTCGCCCCAGTTGATCTTCCAGCCGATGTCGGTAAATTCGCATTCCTCCACCACCAAATTCATGGTGCGGAATCCTGCACCGATACCACTGGTTCCGTTGTTATCAAATCGGCAACGGCGGATCAAAATATCCTCGGCCGTCTTACCGATCCAGCCGGTATCCCACCCCACGCCGATGGTGTTGACGTTTCTGAATTCACACTCCTCCACCCAAATATGCTGGGGAATGCCCAGGTTCAGCATATTGCTGTCCCAAAGCATGGTTCCCGCGCAGGTAAAGGTCAGACCGCGGATCACGATATAGTGGTTGCTGTTGGTCTGCAGAAGGTACGCGCCTCTCTCGTTTTCGGAGTCGATTCCCAGATTCGGAATCTCGGCTACGAATTCTCCGAGGGGCTTTTCGACCTTGAGATAGACCATGCCGCCTGCCTCATCCAAATAGTAGGAATTGCTCACCAGCGCCTCCTTGGAGTAAACGGGCTCCATGGGCTCGCCGTCCACCCACAGCATATCCGTCCGCGCCAGGAAATCGTTGCCATAGACGTTTTTCTGACGGGGGAATTGGTAGTTCCACCCGTGGCTGTACACATTGGGGGTATCGGTGACCGCCCAATCGGTCATGACGGTAGAGCCCGAAATGACCGTCTCACCGGGAACCTCGGCCTCGATGATGATGGGCTCCAACTCGGTACCGCTGACTCCGAGGTTGATGCCCGCCTCACGGTACACACCGGGGGCGATCACAAGGCGGGTGCCTGCCTCGGTGATGGACTCCACACCCTTTTTCACAGTGGCGAAGGGTGCCTCCTTGGTGCCGGGGTTGTCATCACTTCCCCGGGTGCCGTCCACGTACAGGGTGGTCTTGCTCTCCTCCCAATCCCCGATGGTACGGTAGACCCACATATCCCGCTCAAAGTCCGCCAGAATATCGATCTCCGCCGCAGATAAAGCCTTGCCGTAGATACGGATATCGTCGACCTTACCGTCCAAGGACGTGTTCTCCTTGTAGCCCGCACCGATGCGGATGCCGTTGAGGACGGGCTTGACCGCGGTGGAGAAGGTCTGCGTCGAATCCAGCTTTCCTTCGTGGTAGAAGGTAACCTCCCCGACAGCAGGCTCATAGACCACGCCGATGTGGAACCAACAATGTCCCTCGGGGTGGGCGATCCAGGTGTTGTAGGCCTCGGGGATGGTGTATTCAAAATTGCTGAAATGGACATTCCCGGCAGAGAGGCCGTCCTCGCCAAAGTTTCCGCCGCTGTTGCCCTCCACCGAGAACACCAGCTTGGTGGATTTGACGTCAGAAACCAACGCGCCGGACTCGTCGGTGTTGAGAGTAGAGCCCGTATGAACGAAGGACAGAGTCACGCGGCCTGTCCCCGTTTGGGTGTCCAGCAGAGTGGTCACACGGGTATCGGCCTCGCTTGCGCGGGTAGAGATATCCTTGAGATTCACCCAAAGGGAGATCGTCAAAGCCTCCTGCTCGCCCAAATCGGGGGCGGTAACGTAGGTATTGGGGGCAGTAAACTCCAACGCATTTCGCAAGTCAAAGCGCCCCCGGATCAGCCGAGCGCCGCTTGCATTGGAAACAGTCCCGCTGCCGCCCACACTGCCGTGGTTCGCTACGGTATTCAGATCCTCGTCGGAGTCAAAGGAAATATCCAGCAGAGGGATTTCAGCGACCTCCTGAAAGCCGTAGTTAGCGTAGCTGTCCAGGGATTCGATGAGGGTTCCGTAGCGGTCTTGCAGTGTCGGTTCCGTGGTCGTTCCCTCTGCGGAAGATTCAGCGGTGGAAACGGCAGGGGGGGTGGTATCGGTTTCTTCCGAAGGATTCGAAGGGCTCTTGCATCCGATCAGCCCGCCGCAAAGAGTCGTCCCGGCCAACAGCGCCGCGATCAATTTTGGGGTTTTGATACGTTTCATGGTATTCTCCTAATTTGGGAACCGTTCAAAAATCGTTCCCATCATTATCTTCTGCGATTCAACAGCGAAAAAGCCGACGTGTTCGGTAACCCCTTTAACAAATATCAAAATTGTGATCTGTCCGCAGGAACCGGCCTCCGGTCGATCCGAAATGCCTTTAATTTTCACTGATTAGAGATGCCGAGCAAGCTCGGCGACCGATCCCTACAAACGAGGTTATCGAACACGGCTAATGAAATCAAAGCAACGAACCGCACGCCTGCCTCAATTTCTATGTATCATGGGGGGTGAACCGCCTTTATTATATCACATTTTGCTGATTATTGCAATAGATTTGAAAATTTTCGAAGTTCTTTAGCACAGCTTCGCGATTACCGACCACCATAAAGGGAGGGATGGCATTCGCGGCACGGTTGTTTTCCACGGGATTGTTTCCGTTTTCAAAAAATCGACGCAGGTAGGCCGTTATGCGCTACTTCTATGAATGATTTGCAGCTCTATTTTAGCAACCTGCAAATCAAACAGTAGGAAAAAATGTTCGAGCACGCATTTCTGCGTGCTATCGGTATGGAAAACCGTGATTATGGATGCGTATGGGATTGTAAGGGATTTTCAGCCTATAAAAATAAAAAAAATCCTTGAAAATCAAGGAGTTTTTCTGGCGGAGATGGAGAGATTTTGAACCTCCTCGCTCCGCGAGGGATTATAATTGGGCGTTCCTTTGCTTTCTTTTTGCTTTTTCTGCCCAATGCGTAAAAGCTCGTTCAATCGGCGGTTTAATTGCATTTTGATGTTTTCTTTGTTGCGTGACATTTGCGTTCTCCTTGGCGTTAAGACTATAACCACTTTTCGCATTACGCAGGAAAATAGCCAACCTTTGTTTTGTAGGATTTTTCTTTATCAAAAATCCTTTTGTTTGTGTGAAGAAGCGTTATGC
>JAZQXS010000107.1:0-4828 GCA_045633025.1 Eubacteriales bacterium
TTTTCAAAAGTCCCTTAAGCGGGTTCCAAGGGCAGAGCCCTTGGCGCTCCCCATTCTGTCTCCCCTCACACCACGTCGGGCGACTCGGGCTCGGGAGAGGGGGGCGGGGTGGGGGCGGGCAGGGGCTCGATAGGCTGGTCGGGCTGATTGACCTCGATGGAGATCCCCTCCAGGAGGGGATCGTAGCAGACGTCATCCGCCACCTCGATCCGCACGCCGTCGATATGAATGAAGCGCAGGGAGGCGTAGTTGTAGGTAGAGAGGCGTCGATTGAGGGCGTCGTCGGTGTGGGCGCAGATGAGAATATCGTTGGGCTCAAAGCCTGTGATGATCAGGGTGTGGTAGTAGTCCCCCTCCTCGTCCGCGAGCTGTATGAAATCCCCCAACTCAAGCTCCCGCGCCCGCACCTCGCGGCCGAAGGGGCCGATGCCCGTATTTTGGGAGGCGAAGGCGGGTTGCTCGGTGATGAAATCGTAGAAGAACGCCACCGACGTCCAGGCAGGCGCGCGATCCTCGGTGGATATGTAATACCAACCGAAATCCGGTGTAAAATCCATGGTACAGCTCCCCGCCAGCAGGCATTGGGATGTGAAATTGGTGCAATCGCCGCCCCGCCCCGCGAAATTCAGGAACAGCGGGTTGCGGCGCAGCGCCCACGTCTCGGCATAGTTCACCGCGCGCTCGCGATTGTAAGGCTTCGTCAGTATCATACGGTCATACCTCCCTTTTCGATATCTGATACAACGTATGCATACACCCGCCTCCGCGATACCCGATTTTGTGATCCTCAGCAAAAAATTCCGAAAATCTTTCGCAGAAAATTGTAAAAAGCCGCGGTTGTTCATATCCAACTCACAAATTCGTGTTATAATAAGCGAATATAATGCATCTTTTGAACGAAAGGTGGGCTGACTCCCCGCCGCTCCCCGCATCCCCCGGTGGGCTGGGTTCCACGGTGAAAGCCATGATCTTCCCGTCAGACAGCAAGTAGGAACATACAATAAAATCTTTTTTGAAAGTTCTTGAGGATTCTTAAGGAACTTCTTCCAAGAAGTTCCTTAAGCGTGTTCCCTCCGAGCAAGCTCGGCGGGCAGAGCCCTTGCGTTCCCCCAATTCTCCACTCCATACGAATCGAGGTTTCTTCACTTATGCGTACGATTGCATTCATCGGTGTCGGCAACATGGCCGGCGCCATCATCGGCGGTATGCTGAAAAGCGGCGCCGTAGATTATCCCCATCTCATTCTCTCCGACCGCTTCGCCGACAAGTGCGCCGCCTACGTCGAGCAGGGCGCGGTTCTGGCCGCCACCCCCGCCGAGGCCGCCGCCAAGGCCGACTGCGTGGTGCTCTCCGTCAAGCCCCAGAATTTCGCCGAGATCCTGCCCGAGCTTGCTTTGGTCGAGAGCATCGAGAAGAAGCTCATCATCACCATCGCGGCGGGCATTTCCTCCGAGACGGTCAAGACCGCCCTCCACGGCGCGCCCGTGGTGCGGGTACTGCCCAACACCCCCATGCTCATCGGCTTGGGCGTCAGCGTCATTTGCCGCGCCGACGACGTCTCCCCCGCGGATTTCGACTTTGTCTGTAAGATCTTTGAGGCCTCGGGCTCGGTGCAGGTCATCGACGAGGCCGACATGAACCGCATCATTTCGGTCACCTCCTCCTCCCCCGCCTACGTCTTCGCCTTCATCGACGCCATCCGCGCGGGCGCTGCCGCCCAAGGGCTGGACGGCGACGCTATGCTGGGCAGTATCTGCGACGTGGTCATCGGAGCGGCGACCCTCTTGAAGAACGGCGGCCTTACCCCGGGCGAGCAGATCTCCCGTGTGACCTCCAAGGGAGGCACCACCGAGCAGGCCATGCGCGTCCTCTCCGAACAGGATATGGAGGCCACGGTGGTGGCCGCCATGAAGGCCTGCACCGCCCGCGCCGAGGAAATGAGCCGGACGATGTGAAATGAGAGCGTGCCTCCGGCGGCCAAGCCCCTCGCACTGCAAGCGGTGTCGAAAGAAATGGGCTTGGAACCCCAAAGAACTTTAGGGAATCTCTAAAAATTCATCGCACGAAAAATCGGCGGAATCTTTTCCGTTTGCCCACGGAGTGTGCGCTTCACGAAAATCCCTTCGCGTAGGGTGAACTACGCGCGCGGAATTTTGTTTCATCTGACGAAAAATCTTCTCGCCGCTTTTTATGCACTGAATATTTAGAGATCCCCTAAAGAATCAAGCAAGGAGATATCACCATGAAACACTACCTCATCCCCGAAAACGGCAAATTCTACAAAGCTAACCTCCACACCCACTCCACCAACTCCGACGGTTGCCTCTCCCCCGAGGCGCTCAAGGAGCATTACATGGCTCACGGCTACTCCATCATCGCCTACACCGACCACGAGGTCATGGTGGATCACTCCGCCCTCAACGAGGAGGAGAAATTCCTTGCCATCACCTCCTACGAGGTGGCAACCGGCGGCCCTGCCCCCTACGGCTTCGGCATGGCCTCCCCTACCTACCATCTGAATTTCTACGCCAAGAATCCCAATGAGACAGACTACCCCTGCCCCAACCCCGCCTACACCTGGGGCAACGCCCACACCATCGCCGAGACACAGGATTACTACAAGGGCGACTACGCCCGCCGCTACTCGGTGGAGGGTCAGAACGAAATGATCGCCGAGGCAAAGGCAAAGGGCTACCTGGTCAGCTACAACCACCCCGACTGGTCGCTTCAGAATTACACCGATTACATCGGTCTGGAGGGCATCACCACCGTAGAGGTCTTTAACACGGGCTGTGTCGTGGGCGGCTGGGTGCTGGACGCAGGCGACCACGTACTGGACGACTTTCTCAAGGCAGGCAAGCGGGTCTACCCCGTGGCCACCGACGACAACCACAACACCCGTGATATGTGCGGCGGCTGGGTGCGCTTCAAGGCTCCTTCCTTGACCTACGACAACATCATGACCGCCTACGAGCGCGGCGATTTCTACGCCTCCTGGGGTCCCGAGCTGGAATCCCTGTACCTGGAGGACGGGGTGCTGAAAATGGATCTGCCCGCCGATTCTCACATCGTCTGCGCCGAGGTCCACACCGCCTTCCGCCGCGCCTACCGCAGAACCGGCACCGACATGACCTACGCCGAGTTTGACCTGAACAACCTCTTGAGCTCGGTTCTCGCTTCCGATTTCCCCGCTGACCGCGCCTATTTCCGCGTGATCCTCACCGACGACAAGGGCAACCGCGCGCTGACCCGCGGCTACTTCCTGGATGAATTGAATTAAGACAGATCATGAACCATAAGAAACACAAGGGCGACCACGGCAAACGAGCCGAAAGACATGCCGCCGCCAAGAATCAGCCCGTCCTCTACAATCCCGCCACCGCTGACAAGCCCCGCCGGGTCTACCTGCGTAACCCGGTATATATCTGGGCAACGCTGGGCATCGTTCTGGCCGTAGCCGCTCTCATCATTGGCTTTGAGCTGTTGGGGCTGTGGGATAACGCCATCGGCTCCGTTCTGGTGGTTTTGGTGGGCGCATTCGGTTGCATGTGCGTCTACGACCTGGCTCTCCTGCTGACCGCCTGCATCACCTTTGGCGAGGGTATGGTCAACGCCGGCAAGGACGAGCGGGGTCAGCAGATGCTCTTCCACGCATCGTCTGTTACCCGTCTTGAAATGCGGGACAAAAACGATCGTTCCCTGCCCTCCGATGCCCCCGTCTACAAGAACGCTGAGCTTTGCTTCGTTATGGAGAGCGGACGGGTCAACCGCCGCAAGGTCAGCCGATTGACCGCCAAGCAGTATGGTCGGGTCAAGGCGGCCTTGGAGGCGGAGCAGAAATTTGACGCAAAGCAGTAAGGCGATCCCTCAGACCGTCGGGGACGCCGGTTCCTGCAAATGAACATTATCCAAAATCCAAAAAGGAATCACTATGCAAACATCCATCATCATAAAAGGCGCCCGCGTTCACAATCTCAAGAATATCGACGTGACCATCCCCCGCGACAAGCTGGTGGTCATGACGGGGCTTTCGGGGTCGGGTAAATCCTCTCTGGCCTTTGATACCGTCTACGCCGAAGGGCACCGCCGCTTCGTGGAGTCCCTGTCCTCCTACGCCCGTATGTTCCTCGGGCAGATGGACAAGCCCGACGTAGACCTCATCGAGGGTCTGTCCCCCGCCATCTCCATTGACCAAAAGACCACCTCAAAGAACCCCCGCTCCACGGTGGGTACGGTTACCGAGATCTACGACTATCTGCGTCTGCTCTACGCCCGCGTAGGCATTCCCCATTGTCCCGTGTGCGGCAAGGAGATCCGTCAGCAGACCGTGGATCAGATCATTGAGCGCATCCAAGCCCTCCCCGAGGGAACCCGCTTCATGGTGCTCTCCCCCGTGGTGCGCGCCCAGAAGGGTATGCACGAAAAGGTGCTGGCCGACGCCAAGAAAAAGGGCTTCGTCCGTGTCCGCGTGGACGGCAGCATCTATGATCTGGCCGAGGACATCAAGCTGGATAAAAACAAAAAGCACACCATCGAGATCATCGTGGATCGCCTTGTCATGCGGGACGGTATCCGCTCCCGACTCTCCGACTCGGTGGAAAACGCGCTGTCCGCCGCCGAAGGACGTCTTTCCATTTTGACCGTTCCGAGAGACGGCGAGGAGGAGCAGGAGCTCACCTTCTCCCAAACCTACGCCTGCGAGGAGCACGGCATTTCCTTTGGCGAGCTGGAGCCCCGCATCTTCTCCTTCAATAACCCCGCCGGAGCCTGCCCCCATTGCGCGGGCATCGGCGACATGCAACGCATCGCCGTCAAGAAGCTGATCCCC
>JAZQXS010000108.1:0-6699 GCA_045633025.1 Eubacteriales bacterium
GGTACAGCTTTTGTCTACGTTGAGCACGTGGGTCTCCAGCCCCCAGATCATCAGCTCGTAGATGTCCTGAAAGTGATAGTAAAAGGTCATGCGGTTGACACCGCACAGCTCGGTGATGTCGCTGACGGTGATCTTATTGAACGGCTTTTTTTCAAGCAGGTTGCCAAAGGCCGCCAAAAGCGCTTTCTTTGTAAGATTTGACATGGCGGTAACGCCCTCCTTTCCTTTCTATTATATTTATTATAACACAGCGGTGATGAAAAATCAATCATATTTGCAAAAATGATAAAAAATTTATCATCTGTTCGAATTCTGCCTATTGCTTTTTTGGGATATGTTGCTATAATGATGAGGACGGAGGATCCCCCGTCCCCCGCCTGCGGGCGAGGAATATCCCACTACGAAAGGAATGAATGTGAAGATGAAAACCAAACTGTTGAGCCTTTTGCTGGCTTGCGCCATGCTGATGCCCCTTGCGGTGTTTACCTCCTGCTCGGAGTCTGTTCCGGCGCCCAAGGAGGGTACCGTAACCCGTATGACCGTGGATATCAACCCCAGCGTTGAATTCATGGTGGACGACCAGAACAAGGTCATATCGGTCACCGCACTCAATGACGACGGCAGTATCCTGGTCGCCGGCGAAGCCTTTATCGGCAAGACCCCCGAGGAGGCCGTGGAGATGATGGTCACCCTGGCCGCTGATACCGGCTACCTGGTGGGGGGCAACGCCGAGGCCACCGAAAACACCGTCAAGATCTCGGTTTCGGGTGACGACAAGTACGCCGAGGCGCTGAAGAAGCAGGTTGCCAAGACCGCCGACAGCGTGATGGAGAAGCTGGACGTGGAAGGTACCGTGGAGAAGATCGACGCGCTGGCTACCGAAGGACTCCGTACCCTGGCGCTGTCCACCTCCCTCTACACCGAGGAGGAGATCAACGCCATGACTGACGAGCAGCTCTATCAGGTCATTGCCGCAGGCCGTGTTGAAACCGCTCTGCTTCTGACCGAGGAGATGCGCGAGGCCTACTACTCCGCCAAGGAGTACAAGATCTCCTTCGCCGAGAGCGAGGAGACCGCCAAGGTCATCGAGGCTATGGGTGGGCTCTACACCCTGACCCATAAGGCCTACAAGGCTGCGCTGGATCTGTACAGCACCGCCATCACCGAGCTGGACAATTTCCGCTACGATATGCTGGTCTCCCCCGAGTCCGAGTACCAGAAATCCCTGGCTAAGCTGCGCGACGCCAAGGTGGAGCTTCTCAAGCAGAAGAACTATACCGCTTCCTTGGAGATCGACGGCACCGAGTATGCCTCCGCCTCCGTCACCCTTCAGATGACCGAGGAGCAGTACAATACGGCGCTGGCCGCCTACGAGGAGCTGGGCAACCGTCTGAACGCGTCTTTGGAGTCCTTGATCGCTACTCTGCGCACGGCCGAGACCAAGCTCCGCGAGCTGGAGGACACCATGTTTGACGAGAACATCAAGGAAAAGCTGAAGGAGAAGGCCGTAGAGATGGAGACCAACCTCAACGCCGCCAAGGATCAGTTCTTTGCCGAGTTCGAGAGCGCGCACGCCGAGGACATCGCCGCCATTGAGAAGTCTCTGCTGGATAAGAAGCAGCAGCTCAAGACCGAGATCGAGGCCGCTCAATAATCCGTACATACAAATTTTCAATCATGCGGGGGAATCTTCTTGAAAAGAAGGTTCCCCCGCCCCCCTTCAAAAAAATCATCTGAATGCTCTTGGGGGAAAGCGGGGGTAGGAGGTCAGAGCCCCTGTTTCATGAAAAATCCCGTCCTGCCGTATGGCAGGGCGGGATTTTCTATCAGGATTTCTTTTTCAGCTCCTCCGGCACGGGAATCTCACCGTCCTGCCTTTCGAACTCGCTTACGCATTTACGGATGAGGTAGAGGATCTGTCCGTTGCCGCTTCTCCCTTCATACTTGGCTACGTATTGAAGTTTATAGAGTAATTCCGGATCAATTTCAATGCCAAGATGCTTGTTTTCTTTGTTCCTCATAAAAATCACCTTAAAATTCATAATTTGTAAGTATATTTTAAGATGATTTTGTGTTATAATGTTTGAAGTATACTTAAAACAAGTATACTTTATTTTGGAGCATTTGGCTTTTCCCGTTTTCCAACCTCGATTTTGCCGTGTCGCGCCTCGTAGTTCTCGATGCAATCGCGAATCAGGATGAGAATTTGACTGTTCGCGCTACGCCCCTCATAGTCAGCAACCACGTGGAGCTTGTCCAGCATGGTTTCGTCGATGCGAATGGATAAACTTTTTGTAGCCATAATGACCTCCAAATTAACATATTATATATTTACTTTACATCTAATTTGTGTTATAATGTTGCAAATAAACACGAAATGTGTTTAAAATATGTTCAGAGGTGAGTGTACAGTATGAGAATCGCTATTGTTGGCTCCCGCGGTCTGGTGATGGAGGATTTTACGCCGTATCTGCCTGCCGACGTGACCGAGATCGTCAGCGGCGGCGCCAAAGGGATCGACCAATGCGCGGCGGCCTATGCCAAGGCCAACGGGTTGACCCTGACCGAGTTCAAGCCCGACTACGCCCGCTTCGGCCGTGGCGCGCCCCTCAAGCGCAATTTGCAAATCGTGGACTACGCCGATTTCGTGTTGATCTTTTGGGACGGCGCCTCACGCGGAAGTCATTTCGTGATCGATGTCTGCGAAAAAAACGGAAAGCCCCACCGCGTCATTCGTGTGCAATAGAAGCTCCCGCCCTGCCGTACGGCAGAGCGGGAGCTTTTGAAAGGATATTACCGTCTTGTTTCTCCCAAATGTCCGCGCTCCAAGGCGCCGAGGAATCCCGTCGCGTTGTAGAGTGTGTACTCCCCCAAAACTTCGCCCGTGTCGGCGGGGCGGGGCGGCGATCCCTCCACCGAGGCGTAGATCTGCTTCGGCGTGGGCAGGACGATCACGATCTTCCGACTCGCGGGCGTATCCTCCATGCGGAAGTCCAGACGGGTGTTGACCTGCAACAGATCCATTCGGAACATGCGCAGTGTGTCCTGGCGGATCCCCTCGCCCGTGTCGGCAAAGACCATGGGCGAGCCGGGGAAGAGGCTTCCCATCAGCTTACAGGCAAAGATTTCTCCGCCCGTCTCCAAGGTGAAATCCGCGCCTGCTTGTCTTGTGAACAGGGACAGGCAGGGCTTGCGGATCTCCGAAAGGGAGAGTCCTTGCGCCGCGCAGTACTTTTTGAGCTGCGCTACAAATTTCCTTCGCTTGCTCACGGCGCGGAGCGCGTGGTAAGCAAAGATCACGATGACGACGGAGACAAGAATGATGGCGATGGCCGCCGCGATGTAACCGAACGTGGCGCCGCCCCCGCCGAAGTTGGCCAGCGTCACGAGGAAGGGCAGCAGCCACGGAATGATGAGGGACGCGGCGCCGTAGACCATCGCCGTAAAGCCCACCGTGCCCACCGTCTTGGCCATGGGCGATTTCTCTTTAGCGGCTTTGGCGGTCTTGAGCCGCGGGGCGTCTGTGCTCCACGCGCTCCGCACCGACAGATGCGCCACCAGCTCCAGCGCTACCAGTATGGGCAGAACGATGGGCAGAGCCTCCCGCCCGACGGCGCCCTCCCCGAAGAATGCCGCGCCGACCTGATTGTAGCACTGCGGGATCAGCAGGGACAGCAGGACAACGATCACGCACTCCACGTACAGCTCCGCCGACGAGAAGGTATCCTTGAAAATGCCGGCCATACCGCCGTCGGCGTACCGATCCAGAAATGCCCGCCGACCGTCCTCACGGTGGCGATGGAAGGCAAAGACCGTGGATTCAAAGATCAGAAATTGGTACACGGTCAGCCATGCGCCCATGGCCTTGGGGGACAGCATGGTGTCGTCAAAAATGTTGGCCTTGAAGATCACGCGGGAGAGGAGGGTCAGGACGTTGAAGGTGAGAAACAGGATGGCTGCGCGGAGCGCGGCGGCTCCCAACCGCTTCGGTAGGTCGTTTTTCATAAGGGAAGCTCCTCCTTGAATTTGGAATTTGTGATATAATTATATCACATCACCCCCCCATTGTCAATAGAATTTTGAAAATTGTTTATAAAAATCAAAAGAACGTGTGAAAGAATTACAAAAATACGACCTGCGGTTGAGCTTTGCCCCACGCAGGCCGAATTTTATTTGGATGTGCCGTCCTTTCTGAAACCGGTCGAACCCAAGTCCAAGGACATGAGAATCATGGCGCGCCGTGATTCCCCTCATCCGCTCCCAGCAGGTACGCCACGCTGACACCCAGCAGACGGGCGAGCTCCAGAAGCAAGGTGATGTCGGGACAGCAGAGCTGTTTTTCCCATTTGGAAACGGCCTGGGGGGTTACGCCCAGAAGTTGGCCGAGCTGGGACTGGGTCATGCCGTTCGCCCGTCGGTAGTGGCGGATGCAGGAGGCGATGCGGAGGGTAGTCATAGCGGCTCCTTTCAATTTGTTTGCCGATAGCGGTCAACGGTCAACGGTTAACCAGCCGATATACGTCATGAGCTCCCTTAACCGCCCGTCGGGTCATGAGCCCGCACCCGATCATCTCGCGGCGGACGGTGCAGTAGTCGTCAAAGACCTCTGAAATGATGGCGTTGACCTCGGGCTCGGGGTAGTCGCGGCCCTGCTCAAAGCGGCGGGCGATTTCTTTTAGGATGATCTCCTGCTTTTTGCGCTGGGCGGGGAGGCGGGTAAGGCGGCCGTACTTGAAGAAGTTGGCGATCACCTCTCGCTCGTAGGCGGCCTCACGGTCGGCGGTGGTGTCCCCCGTGATGAGCAGGTCGCGGAGGGTGCGGTCGAACACGTCTCCGTTCAGGGCATAGATGATATAGAACTGCGCCCGCGAGCACCGTACTATGCCCGCCGCCTCCATTTTTTTAAGGTGGTAGCATACCGTGGCGGGGGTCAGCTCCAGCTTGGAGGCGATGAGCTCCACGTAGGAATCCCCCTCGGCGAGGATGTTGATGATGCGGAGGCGGGTCTCGTCGGCGAGGAGTTTCAGGAGGGTAAGGGTCTCGGGGGGGATGCTTGCAGACAGATTACTCATAGAGCAGTTCCTCCATTACAGCCATGGGCGGCAGTGAGGGGAGTTCATCTGCGTGTGACTGCCACCAATCCTTCCACGCATTGAGGACGCGGGTGACGATACTGATCTTCAGATTCAACTCAAATATACCGCTTGCATCGCCAGCGGCCTCGGCGCGGGAGAATTCTTTTTTCCAGGGAATCAAGAATTGGTCAGCCATGAAGTAAAGGCCGTGGACGTAAGGGGTCACGATCTCACGGTCGGCGGGGGTCATATCGCAGAAGGCCTTGTAGCAGGCCTCGTCTATGCGAGCCAAAAAGCTATTTGGCGCGAGCATACGGTTGGTCATGACGGTGAGCCAATCTTTTAATCTATGCGCCAAAAGCCCACAACGGATGCACAGCCATGCCATTTCCTTTTGAATGGTGAGGGCTTTTTTCTCGGTGCGCCCCTGTGCCTCGGCGGCTTGGGCGGCGTATTCTGTAGCGAAGTCATCTGCGATTTGAAAGAGGGTGTCGTAGACCATTATGGCAGTGTTGTTCATAATTTGACCTCCATGCCGTTGTTCCAAGCCTCGTCCAGACAGGCCTTGGCAAACTGCAACCCACCCATGCGCTCCTCCAACTCCACAGCTTCCCAGTCGGAGGCGTGGGCAAGACCGGCTTCGTACTCCGCCAGCTTGCTTTCGATATGAGCGGAAATGCCGTAATACAGCTTGTAATCAATGCGCTCCTCATCAGGGGCACTCTCACAGATGGACAGGTAATCGGGTCTGCCGGCAAGGCAGTTTTCAATATCCAGATGAACAGCCGGACGCCGATAGACTCTGTTCCCGTGATACAGCATCATGCAAATGCTGTTCACCGATGCACAGCGGAATCGGAGACATTTGTAATCAGCCATATGGGCCTTTTTCTCGTCGGGTTTCTGATCGAAATGCAGGATCTGTGCCTCCAGTCTTTGACTTTCTGCATGGAGCGCTTCATGGGCGTAGGCGTAAAAAGCCCGCTCCGTGATCGGTTGCAGTTCCTTTCCGTCCCGAATATCAGCGGGCATGGGGGGCAGTCGGTCTGCGTTCTCTTTCCACCAATTCCGACGAGCCTCCAACACGCGGGTGACGGTGTTGATCTTGAGTCCCAGCTCAAAGGCCGCGGCGGCATCCTCTGCCCCTTCGGCACGGGACAGCTCTGCCCGCCAGGGAATCAGGAAATTGATGCTCATGAAATACAGGCTGTGCAGATAGGGCAGGACGATACGGCGGTCGTCCTCGGACAGAGCTCCGTAGTAGGCGGTCACAGCGGGGTAATGAGCGGTGGTGACGCAGAAGCGGCTGTCGGGAATGCGGGGATCCTCGCAGTAATTGGGATGGGCAAAGCCCACCAGTCCCGCGCGGTTGCAGAGGGAGGCCATCTCCCGCTGGATGGAGAGAGCTTTTTTCTCGGTTTTGGCGGAGGGGTCAAGGGTTTTGATCTTCGCGTCATATTCATCCGCGATGGTGTAGGCGATGTCTATGAGGGCTTGCTCGATGGACTGCGGTGTGTGTGTCATGGTATCATTCCTTTCGTGTCGTGTATTTCGTTGCACCCCGCGGCGGTGCGTTGTTCTTATACTGATATTATACACGTCTAATCACTTTTTGTCAAGAGTG
>JAZQXS010000109.1:0-7529 GCA_045633025.1 Eubacteriales bacterium
GACCGCGCACGGGCTCTGTACAAAAAATTCGGGTTTCGCGTTGTGGGAGAGCGACCCAATGCGTTTCGTCTGAAAGACGGGACTATGCTCAAGGAGATCTTCATGCAAAGGGAATTGCGCAGTTGATGAGCTCTTTGCGGACAAAGGGAGACAGATTCCGCCCAATGATAAACAGTAAGGAATAGAATTATGCAAATTCGTCAAACAACCATTTACGATATCGACGCCGTCATGTCCATCATCGAGGAAGCGCGCCGCACCATTGCCGCCCTGGGTATCGACCAGTGGCAGAACGGCTCCCCCAACCGCGCCATGATCGAGGAAGACGTGGCTCTCGGGCAGGGATACTGCGTGGAGAGGGACGGGCAGATCGTGGGAAACTTTGCTTTGATCTACGACGGTGAGCCTACTTACGACCGTATTGATGACGGCGCCTGGATGACTGCCGACCGCGACGAGTCCGGTCGATCCGCCTATCTGGCTATCCATCGAGTGGCCATTCGCGTGGCCAATCGGGGGAGCGGCATTTCTACCGCCATCCTGGACTATGCCGCCGATACCGCTCGCCGTCTGGGACGGGGATCTCTCCGCATCGATACCCACCGCGGTAACGTGGTCATGCGGCGGATGCTGGAAAGGCACGGGTTTGTCCATTGCGGCACCATTCACCTGCAAAACGGAGACCCCCGCGTGGCTTACGAGAAGGCGCTGTAAGGCGCAGGGGCAGGAAAGCGAGGGGCTTCTTATAAGAAGCTTTTCTCGCTTTTTTTTAAAAAATTTCAGAAAGTCCTTGACAACCTTGAAAAAGTGTGTTATAATAGCGGCAATCGAATAAGAAAGCAAAGGCTATGACGGAGACGGTCAAGGCCGGACACGCAAAGAGAGTCGATGGTTGGTGTAAATCGACGGTGTTCCTCCTTATGTACCCATCACTCCCGAGCCGGAGTTCTTGAAACCGCCGCGCCCGCCGCGGATGGCAGTAAAGTCTCCCGTGTATGTCGCGTAAGAGCATAGGAATTGTTGGATTCCAAAGAGTGGCGCCTGCCGGGCGCAATTTGAGTGGTACCGCGGATGTGTATGCACCCGTCTCAAAGTGTTTGAGACAGGTGTGTTTTTTTATTCGTATATTCCGAAACGGAGGAAATGTAATCATGGAACAGAAACAACAGACACGAACCAACGCCGGCGATATGGCCAAGCTGCAGGAGGTCGCTATTCGTATCCGCGAAATGCGGGATATCTGCGGCTTCTCCCTCGCAGAAATGGCGGAAAAGACCGAGGTTACGGTGCCCGAATACCGCCGCTATGAGGCGGGTGAGCTGGATTTTCCTTTCTCCTTCATCCATAAGTGCTCCCTGGCCTTCGGCATCGGCATTACCGACCTTTTGGAAGGCCGCTCCGCTCATCTGTCCTCCTACACGGTCACCCGCCGCGGCGAGGGACAGGAAACCGCCAAGGAGGCGGGCATCAGCATTATGTCGGTGGCGCCCCTCTTCCGCAAGAAGATCGCCGAGCCCTACCGCGTGCGCTATGAATATAATGAGGAATTGCAGAACAAGCCCATCCATCTGACCAAGCACGCCGGCCAGGAGTTCGACTTCGTGCTGGAGGGTAAGCTCAAGGTGCAGATCGGCTCTAACGTGGAGTATCTGGAGGCGGGCGACAGCATCTACTACAACAGCTCCACGCCTCACGGTATGATCGCCGTGGACGGGCAGGATTGCCTCTTTATGGCGGTAGTTCTCCCCGGTGAGAACGCCCTGTCCGATGAGCTGGTACAGGAATCCCTGCGCCAGGTGCACACCGAGGGCGCCAAGACCACCCAATCCGTCACCACTCCCTTCATCGACACCGAGGTGGACGAGAACGGTGCCCTGCAAAAGATCTCCTTCCACAACGAGGACAAATTCAACTTTGCCTTCGACGTGGTGGACGCGTTGGCCAAGCGGGATCCCAACAAGCTGGCCATGCTCCACATCTCCCGTGACCTCACCGAGCGCCGTTTCACCTTCAACGACATGAAGCGCGCTTCCAACCAGGCCGCTAACTATTTCAAGTCCTTGGGCATCAAGCGGGGCGACCGCGTTATGCTGGTGCTCAAGCGCCATTACCAATTCTGGTTTGCGATCCTGGGTCTGCATAAGCTGGGCGCCATCGCAATCCCTGCGACCAATCAGCTCGTGAAGCACGATCTGGAATACCGCTTCAACGCCGCCGAGGTCTCGGCCATCGTCTGTACCGCCGACGGCGACGTGGCCAATCAGGTGGATCTGGCCGCCGCGGAGGCGCCCTGCCTCAAGACCAAGATCCTGGTGGGCGGCCATCGGGAGGGCTGGCGGAATTTCGACGAGGAATTCCCCCTGTACAGCGCCCATTACTACCGCACCGAGGACACCCCCTGCGGTGACGATCCCATGATCATGTTCTTCACCTCGGGTACCACTGGTTACCCCAAGATCGCCTGCCACAGCTACAAGTACGCGCTGGGTCACTACATCACCGCCAAGTATTGGCATGGCGTCTGCGAGGACGGTCTGCACTTTACCATCTCGGATACCGGCTGGGGTAAGGCTCTGTGGGGTAAGCTCTACGGCCAATGGCTGGCTGAGGGCGCAGTCTTTACCTACGATTTCGACCGCTTCGACGCATCTGTGATCCTGCCCATGTTCGCCAAGTATCAGATCACCACCTTCTGCGCGCCGCCCACTATGCTGCGCATGATGATCAAGGAGGACATCTCCAAGTACGATTTCTCCTCGGTGCGCCATATGACCACCGCCGGCGAGGCGCTTAACCCCGAGGTATACCGCCAGTTCGAGAAGGCTACGGGGCTTCAGATCAAGGAGGGCTTCGGTCAGACCGAGACCACCCTGTCCATCGCCAACCTCATGGGCAATCCCCATAAGGTGGGCTCCATGGGTAAGCCTTCGCCCCTGTACGACATGATGCTGGTTGACCCCGACGGCAACCCTGTTCCCGACGGCGAGACGGGTGAGATCGTCATTAAGGTGGGCGACAAGGCGCCCTGCGGTCTGTTCCTGGGCTACTACCGCAACCAGGAGAAGACCGACGAGGTGCTCCACGACGGATACTACCATACCGGTGACACCGCTTGGTGTGACGAGGACGGCTTCTACTGGTACGTCGGCCGCGTGGATGACGTCATCAAGTCCTCCGGCTACCGCATCGGGCCTTTTGAGATCGAGTCGGTCATCATGGAGCTGCCTTACGTTTTGGAGTGCGGCGTCTCTGCCGAGCCCGACGAGGTGCGCGGCCAGGTCGTCAAGGCCTCTATCGTGCTGGTCAAGGGCACCGAGCCTACCGAGGAGCTCAAGAAGGAAATTCAGAACTACGTCAAGAAGAACACCGCGCCCTACAAGTACCCCCGTATCGTGGTCTTCCGCGACGAGCTGCCCAAGACCATCAGCGGCAAGATCCAGAGAAACAAGCTGTGATATAGAGAGCGGGCGAGCGTGCCTCAGGCGGCCAATGAACCTCGCACTGTAAACAGTGCTGAAAAAAGATTCTTGGAACTCCGAAAACGCCGGCAAAGGGTCGCAGAAGAGGGGCTTGCTCCTCCCGATGCCGTCGCAGAATCGTGCAAAATCTCACAAAATATCGCAGGAGCTGACACGAAATTTTGCATGATATTACCCAAGCAAAGTCATTGACAAAGAAAAGAAATTGTGCTATAATTATCTGTATCAAAAGGCATTGACGGAGAGGATGCCCCAACACGGTTTCAGAGAGATGGCGGAAGGTGCGAGCCATTAACACGGTTGCGGTATTTGTAGCTCCCGAGCCGGGCAGAAGAGCGCCCTCAATCCCTTCGGGCTTGAGCGCAGGTAGAACTGCCTCGTGGCGGCCGCGTTAGAGCCATCGGGTTGATAGACCCGGCAGAGTGGCGGAGAATTCCGCAATTTGAGTGGTACCGCGGGTGCTGTATAAAGAGATTTATGCGCGCTCGTCTCAAAGTCAGAGCGCTTTGGGACGGGTGCGCTCGCTTCATTTTATGGTGTGTGCCGCGGGCGACATCCCGGGCAATACTTCGGGCATACCCGAGAAAGGATTTACACATGGATCAGACGACCAAGACACTTGAGACCTCCTCCATGTCCGGATTGGATTTCAAGATTAAGGAAATGGCGGGCCGAATCCGCGCCCTGCGCGAGATTGAAGGCCTCGACCCCGCACAGATGGCCGCTAAGACCGGCATCTCCACCGAGGAATACGTTCGCTGTGAGAGCGGTGAAAGCGACCTCAACTTTGCATTCATTTATCGGTGCGCTCTGGCGCTCAACGTCAACGTAACCGAAATCATCGAGGGTTACAGCCCTAAGCTGAAGTCCTACACCGTTACCCGAGCCGGGGCGGGGCAGGAGATCGCCAAGGCTCACGGAATGGTCTACTATAACATGGCCTACGCCTTCCAGAACCGTATCGCAGAGCCCCTGTTCGTCCGCTCGGCCTACTCCGAGGAGGCGCAGCACCGCGATATCGAGCTGACCACCCACGCAGGCCAGGAGCTGGACATCGTCATCGAGGGTAAGCTCATGGTACAGGTGGGCGAGCACACGGAGGTGCTGAGCGCCGGCGATACCATCTACTATGACTCGGATACTCCCCACGGTATGATCGCCGTCGGCGGTAAGGATTGCGTGTTCTACGCCATCGTTCTGAACCCCACGGGCGAGCCCATCCCCGAGCTTTCTCCCGCCGAAATGGCGGTTAAGCAGTCCAAGCGAGAGGCCAAGCCCCGTAAGGATGAAAGCGACCGCATCTATCGCAAGTTCATCGACGTGGTGGAGAACGAGAAGGGAACGCCTACCTCCATCACCTTCAAGAACACCGAGAATTTTAACTTCGCATTTGACTTGGTCGACGCCATGGCCGTGAAGGATCCCGACAAGCTGGCCATGCTCCATATCTCCCGCGATCACACCGAGCGCCGCTTTACCTTCAAGGATATGAAGCGCGCCTCTGCCCAGTGCGCCAACTATTTCAAGTCGCTGGGTATCAAGCGCGGCGACCGCGTGATGCTGATTTTGAAACGCCATTACCAGTTCTGGTTCGCTATGCTGGGTCTGAATAAGCTGGGCGCGATCGCCATCCCCGCCCCCAACCAGCTCGTGGAGCATGACCTGGAGTACCGCTTCCAGGCGGCCGGAGTTAGCGCCATCATCTGCACAGCCGACGGCGATACCGCCCATCAGGTGGAGCTGGCCGCCGCCAAGTGCCCCGGCATCAAGCACAAGCTCATCGTGAACGGCGAGCGCGAGGGCTGGCGGAGCTTCGACGAGGAGTATACCCTGTACAGCTCCCACTATAACCGCACCAAGAATGCCCCCGGCGGTGACGATCTCATGCTCATGTTCTTCACCTCGGGTACCACGGGCTATCCCAAGATCGCAGCCCATAACTACAAGTACGCCCTCGGCCATTTCCATACCGCCCGCTACTGGCACGACGTGGATCCCGATGGCTTGCACTATACCATCTCGGATACCGGCTGGGCCAAGGCCATGTGGGGTAAGCTCTACGGTCAGTGGCTCTGCGAGGCGGCTACCTTCGTCTATGACTTCGACCGCTTCGATGCCGCCGATATCCTGCCGATGTTCGCCAAGTATCAGATCACTACGTTCTGCGCGCCGCCCACCATGCTCCGCATGATGATCAAGCAGGACATCAACCAGTACGATTTCTCCTCGGTCAAGCATATGACCACCGCCGGCGAGGCGCTGAACCCCGAGGTTTACCGTCAGTTCGAAAAGGCCACCGGCTTGCAGATCATCGAGGGCTTCGGTCAGACCGAATCGACCATGATCATCGGTAATCTGGTCGGCGCCTCTCATAAGATCGGTTCCATGGGTAAGCCTGCCCCCATCTATGACGTTTCCATCGTGGATGCCGACGGCAATCCCGTGCCCACCGGTGAGACGGGCGAGATCGTGGTCAACGTGAAGAACGGAGCGCCCTGCGGTCTGTTTACCGGTTACTACAATGCGCCTGAGAAAACCGCCGAGGTATGGCATGACGGCTACTACCACACCGGTGATACCGCTTGGTGCGACGAGGACGGCTTCTACTGGTACGTCGGCCGTGTGGACGACGTCATCAAGTCCTCGGGCTACCGCATCGGGCCCTTTGAGATCGAGTCGGTCATCATGGAGCTCCCCTACGTCCTGGAGTGCGGCGTGTCCGCCGAGCCCGACGAGGTGCGCGGCCAGGTCGTCAAGGCCTCCATCGTCCTTGTGAAGGGCACCGAGCCTACCGAGGAGCTGAAGAAGGAAATTCAGAAGTACGTCAAGGAGCGCACCGCTCCCTACAAGTATCCCCGTATCGTGGTCTTCCGCGACGAGCTCCCCAAGACCACCAGCGGAAAGATCCAGCGGAACAAGCTGTGATCGGAGGAGGCGCTTATGTACCCCCTCAAGCGTTTAACCATTCTCTGCGGCCACTACGGAAGCGGTAAGACCAACGTGGCGGTGAACATCGCGACCGAGCTCAAAAAGACCCGCGACACCGTGACCGTGGCCGACCTGGATATCGTCAATCCCTATTTCCGTACTAAGGACAGCGCGGCCTACTTTGAACAGCAGGGCATCCGCCTTATCTGCTCGGCCTACGCCAACAGCAATGTGGATATTCCCGCTCTGCCCCAGGAGATGTACGCCCTCACCGACGATCGCTCCATGACCGCCGTGCTGGACATTGGCGGTGATGACCGCGGCGCCCTGGTGCTGGGACGCCTGGCTCCCAAAATCCTTGCGGAGGGTGATTATGAGATGCTCATGGTCATCAACCGCTACCGTCCCCTCACCCGCGATGCCGCCTCTACCCTGGAGGTCATGGCCGAGATCGAGCTTGCCGGCGGGATCCGCTTTACAGGGCTCATCAACAACTCCAATCTTGGCGAGCTGACTACCGCCGAGGACATCCTCGCCTCCCGCGAGTATGCCGAGGAGATCAGCCGCCTGTCGGGTCTGCCCCTGGTCATGACCTCGGTCAGAGCCGATCTGGCGCCCGCCGTGGAAGGGAAGATGCCTTGCGTGTTCCCTTTGACTCTCCAAAAAAATAAGTTTCTTTGATCCGCATATGTAAAAAGGAGGCTTTGCTTTATGCTTCGTACTTCTATGACCGCGGATGAGATCCGAAACCTCTATATGCAACCCTATCGGGATGATCGCGAGGCCATCGATCGCCGTATTCGCGAGGGCATCGAAGCCCACCGCAAGGGGGATTTTCGCCTCCGCGTGGTGAACAAGGATGGACGACCCGTGAAGGGCGCGACAGTCTCGGTCAACCAGACGCGGCACGCTTTCCGTTGCGGCGCGAATATCTTCATGCTGGACGAGTTCGGACGGGATGACTACAACGCCGAATACCGTCGCATTTTCAAAGAATATTTCAACTCCGCTACGGTGCCGTTCTTCTGGAAGGACAACGAGCCCGAGGAAGGACAACACCGCTTCGCCAAAAACAGCCTCCCAATCTACCGTCGTCCTCCCACGGATCTGTGCATGGACTAT
>JAZQXS010000110.1:0-3122 GCA_045633025.1 Eubacteriales bacterium
GAGTACTATGTCAAGGGTCTGCGGGAGGATCAGGTCATCTACCTCCACCCCTGCCCCGGTATGCCCGTCGAGAAGGGCGTGGAGATCGCAAAGGATCATCGGATGGTGATTTCTCACATACGGTGATGCGATTCTCCGCGGATTCTCCGCGGACTCTCCGCGGTCTATCTGACGTCTTGCAGTTTGGTACAGCTTAGAACAAGGAGGAAGCCGCATGTATCGTTATGAGCTTCACGTACATACTTCGGAGTGTGATCTGGCCGCTTCGGCGGGCGGCGCGGGGCTGGTGCGCCGCTACCACGCCGAGGGATACAGCGGCATGGTCATTACCGACCACTACTTCTCCCTCTTTTACGATTGGTTCGCCGACGAATTGCGGGGCGCTGATCACCGCGCCGTCATGAAGCGACGCCTGCGGGGGTACTACGCCGCCCGCAATGAAGGAGAGAAGCTGGGCTTTACCGTTCTTCCCGGGGCGGAGGTGCGGTTCGATACTTCTCCGTATGGGATCAACGATTTCCTGCTTTACGGTTGCGACGAGGAATTTTTCCTCACAGCGCCCCGCCTCAACGAGCTTACCTCCTTGGAGGCGTTGCATTCTCTGCTCCCCAGTGGAGCCTGTATTGTGCTGGCGCATCCGTTTCGTGTGGGGATGACGGTGATGGATCCCTCGCTTCTGTTCGGGGTCGAGGCGCACAACGGAGGCACCGATCCTCTTCGTAATGCAATGGCCGCTCGGTTTGCCGCCGATTTCGGCAAGCCCGTCACGTCGGGCTCGGATTGCCACCATTTGGAGCATACCTGTCTGGGCGGTATCCAAGCCGAGCGGAAAATCGTAACTCCCGGAGATCTGTCCGAGGTGTTGCGAAGCGGTGGCTATACCATCCTGCCGTACGCATAATCCCTTCGCTTTCGGTACATACTCCCTGTCAAAAAGGAGTATTGCTATGTGTACGTCGATGACGCTTTCCACCGCTGACGGCCGCCGCTTGTTCGGCCGCACGTTGGATTTGGATACCCACTTTGGAGAGCGGGTGGTCTTAACGTCCGCTGATCGCGAGGTCGTACGGAGCGGTCGCCCGCTTTTGCACCTTCGATACGATCTTCTGGGGATGGCGGCGGTGGAGGACGGATACCCGCTGTACGCCGAGGCCATGAATCGTGCGGGGCTTTGCATGGCGGGATTGCGCTTTGCGGATAACGCCTACTATCCCGAATGCCCGACGGAAGGGAAGCATCCGATCGCTCCGTGGGAGCTGATCCCCTATCTGCTGGGGCGGTGCGCAACCGTGGATGAGGCGCGCGGAGCTTTGGAAGGGATTTCCTTGGTGAATCTTCCGTTTTCCGAGCGGATTCCCGCCGCTCCTCTGCATTGGCATATCGCGGATGCCGACGCCTCTCACGGTGAACTCGTGGTCGAATCCACCGAGGCCGGCCTGCGGGTCTACGAGAATCCGGTAGGGGTGTTGACAAACGATCCTGCGTTCCCGATACAGATGGGGCGCCTGCCTGCGGCGGAGCTCCCGGGTGATTATACCTCTGCTGCTCGGTTTGTTCGAGCGGCGACGCTGCGTCGAGCTGTGGCGACGTGGATGACACAGGGGCAAGGACAAACGGCAGAACGAGCCATAGACGTATCCTCCGTGGATCAGTTCTTTCGGATACTGGGCGCCGTAGCGCCTATGGCCGGCGCGGTTCTGACCCCACAGGGCGGAGTTCATCGCACCCTGTATACCTGCTGTATGGACGGTGCAGCGGGGATCTATCGTTACTTTACGGAAGAGGATACCACGGTCAGAACGGTTGGATTCACACAATAGACGTGTTCGATAACCTTATAACTTATAAAATCAAAGATGATCTTAAAAAAACAAGAGAACGCAGGCTCCCTCACCCGCCTATGGCGGGAGCTCCCTCTCGGAGGGAGCCTCAAGATAGCGGTTTTTGCGAACCACAGGCCCCCTCCGGGAGGGGGCTGGCACGCGAAGCGTGACTGGGGGAGAGGGCGTATCGTCAAATTTTTGATCTCTACATATTCCATACGGGGTTATCGAACACGTCTAATGAAAAACGGGGCATTTCAGACGCAAGCGGCGTTTGAGATGCCCCGTTCTTTGACAGGAGGCGTGAACAAAAAAGGACGGTGGAAGCAGAAGAAAATCGACCAGTTGGGTGAGTAAGCGCCCACGTAGATCCCCTCCTTTTGAAGCCTCGCGGCAAATTGCCGCGGGGCTTTTTACACCTTGCACGCCTCCATCGCTTCCCGCACCCGCTCCCGCACGCGGCAATCCGCCGCGGCCAAGGGAAGCCGCATTTCGTCCGAACACAAGCCTAAGAGGGAAAGCCCGGCCTTGACGGGGATGGGATTCACCTCGCAGAAAAGCGCTTCGCAGAGCGGAATGAGGGAGATCTGCAGGGCGGCGGCTTCGGCCGTCCGACCCTGCCGCCACAAACGGCAAAGGCGAGCCATCGCGGCAGGGTAGAGGTTGGATACTACCGATATGACACCGTGCCCGCCCAAAGAGAGGATGGGAACGGTCTGGTCGTCGTTACCGGCGTAGATGGGCAGAGCGTCCCCGCAGAGGGCGCGGACGCGGGCTGTGAAGGATAGGTCTCCCGTCGCGTCCTTGAGCCCTGCGATCTGTGGGTTTTCTGCGAGATGTTTGCAGGCGTTGGGGGTTAAGCGGCAACCCGTGCGAGAGGGAACGTGATAGACGACGACGGGGAGGGATGTGGCTTTCGTAACGGCCTCGTAGTGACCGATGAGGCCTGCCTCGGAGGCCTTGTTGTAGTAAGGCGTGACCACAAGGAGCCCATCCGCTCCGCAGTCCTCGGCCATACGGGAAAGCTCGGCCGCGCGGTACGTATTGTTACTTCCGGTACCTGCGATGATCGGGATTTTCTTTGAAGTGGTGCGCGTTTCCCGTACCGCCGTCGTGAACAGCCATTCCTTCTCTCCGTCCGTCAAGGTCGGAGATTCGCCCGTGGTGCCGCAGATGACCAGAGCGTCCGCCCCGTTTTCAATTTGATGGTGAAGCAGGCGTATGAAGGCATCCTTGTCTAACTGTCCGTTGCGAAAAGGGGTAACGAGGGCGGTGGCGCAGCCCTCAAAAAGAAGGGAA
>JAZQXS010000111.1:0-3456 GCA_045633025.1 Eubacteriales bacterium
ATGCCGCCCTCCCAACTGTCAACTGTCAAGATGATAAAATTCTGTTTTTTACATTATACAACAAAATTTAAAGCTTTTCAAGAGGAACAGACAGATTCGTACTATCCATATTGTATAAAAATCGAAGTTAATATCTGACAGATCAGAGGGCCTATATTGTGCAAAAGTGAGAAAATGGAATTTTGAGAAAATTGTCCCCTCCAAATTGGGTGTAAAATTGATATTCCATTTGGAGGGCAAAATCAGAGGGAATCCTCGCCAAAAGCCTTCCCACGTACATATTTACATGGCGCAATTTTGCACCGTGCGACCTATGCCGCCCTATTCGTGTCATAGCTTGCGCGCATAGGTTCCCATTCTTATTGTTCCCACCTTGGGGGCATCTATACAACTAAATAACATATAAAGGAAAGCACCTTGGCCAAAAGCCGTTACATAGCGAGTACGAAAAATTTGGGGTAGCCGCTACCTCCGTTTTGTCGTGCCGTTCATGTAACGGCTTTTTCTTTTTCCTCGCGCCAACCCGGCACGAAGTCGGAAAAGAAAGTGGTATGGGTCAAAATGACCCATACCAAAAGCGAAAGCCCAATGGGGAAACTCTCCGTTTACCGTGTGGACAAAATGTCCCACCGGTCGCCTTCCTACATACTCGGCTACGCAAACGACCACCCCGCAAATCCATGAGAAAGGAGAAATGAGCCACCTTGCGGCACGGTCAACGGCAGGCCGAGAAATCCAAAGAACGAGGGATCAGAACGACCTCCCTACGGGGGCGGACTCTGTCCGATCCTGTAGCAAGCATAGCAAACGTGGCTACGCCGTTTGCCGCTTTGCCGTCTCCGACGGTAAAGCCACTTTAGGGAGGATCCCTAATACCCTCGAACTACCAACAGGAGGAAAAAGCTATCAACGAAAACAAGAACAGAAAAGAAGAAGTCATCCGCTTTAAGACCACAACGGAGCAGAAAGCCAAGATCGAGCGTGATGCACAGAAACGCGGGATTACAGTCTCCGAGTACCTGCGGCAATCGGTAAGTACGCGGATGAACCGCGAGAGGCCGACCGACTGGTATCCGACGGTGGCGAGGCTGGAGGAGATCTGCGCGGACGCAGACGGTCAAGTGCGGGAGGAGCTGATTGATTTCATACGTTCACTCTACAAGGGAGGCGCGTGATGGCGGTCACATCCATTTGGGCGGTTCACCACTCGGTCAAGGACGTGCTGAACTATGCCGCCAATCCCGACAAGACCGAGAATCCCAACGCGGACGATCTGCGCCAGCTCATGGACTACGCCGAGAATCCAACCAAGACCGAGCAACGCTACCTCGTCAGCGGCATCAACTGCCTCCCCGAACTGGCCTACGAGCGCATGACCGAGACCAAACGCCGCTACGGCAAGCCCGGCGGGATCGTGGCCTACCACGGCTATATGAGCTTCAAACCGGGGGAGGTCACCCCCGAACAATGCCACGCCCTCGGCGTGGAGCTGGCCAGACGGCTGTGGGGAGACCGATTCGAGGTGCTGGGGGCCAGCCATCGGGATCACGACCATCTCCACACCCACTACGTCATCAACAGCGTGAGCTTCAAGGACGGCAAGAAGTTCCGCTGTCCGCCCACCTACCACGATGTGGTCATGGCTCCCGCCGCAGATGAATTGTGCCGTGAGCATGGCTTGTCGGTCATTGAGAAGCCCCAACACAGGCGCTCCCCCTACGTGGCCTATATGGCCGAGAAGCAGGGCAAGCCGTCCCACAGAACCCTTCTGAAGTTGGACATCGACGATGCTATCCGCGACTGCATCCTGCCCTCACACCTCCCGTATGCCTTGGAACGGCGGGGCTACACCTATATCCGCGGGAACCGATACCAACACCCCAGCGTGATGGCCAAGGGATGGGAACGCCCTGTCCGCATCGACAGCTTGGGAAAGGGTTACACCGCCGAGGCAATCGAACGCCGCATCATGGCCAACGGACGAACTCCCCGATACCCCTACCGTCCCATGCGCCCGCCGTTGCACGACATTTGGGAAAAGCAACGCCGGCGGGAGGACGAGCAGATTGGCGTGATCGGGCTGATTCTCATGATCGTGCTGGAGCTGTTCGGCATTGACACAAGGGGCAATCCCTTGCCAAGCGAGAACTATCAGGAACCGCTATCCCCCGCCATGCGGCAGGAGCAGATTTATATCACCCGTTACTTGGACACAGTGAACCTCATCAACCGAAATGACCTATCCAACTACGAGAAGGTCAACGAGTTCATTGCCAACAAGGAGGCCGAACTGGCGGATTGGCTGGCACTGCGGAACAAGGTGGACAACAAGTGCCGTCGGGCATCCACCGATGAGGAACGGGCAGAATGCTCCCGCAAACGGAAGACCATCACCGCCGAGATCAAGAAGCTCCGCCACGACATCAACCTGGCCAAAGACATTTTCCCCATGCTGGACAGGCTGAAAGAAAAGCTCCGCATTGAGATGGAAACCGAACAAGAGATGTTCCCGCGAGAGACGGGAGCAAAAACACAAACCAAAACCAAAAGAAATGAGGAAAGAGAAAGATGATGAACCCCGTTGAAAACACTGCGTATAACGCACACAGAACCGAGGAGACCCGCACGTTCCTCCTCACCAATATCCAACCCATGCCCAATCACCCCTTCAAGGTCAGGGATGATGAGAATATGACCGCATTGGTGGAGAGCATCCGCCTGTACGGCGTACTGAATCCCATCATCGTCCGCAAGGCAGGGGGCAGCTATGAGATCGTGTCGGGACACCGCCGCTTTGAGGCCTGCAAGCGGCTTGGCAAATACGACATTCCCGTGATCGTGCGTGATCTGACCGACGATGAAGCCATTCTGACCATGGTGGACTCCAACCTTCACCGCGAGACCATCCTGCCCTCGGAGAAGGCCTTCGCCTACAAGATGAAAATGGACGCTCTGCGCCACCAAGGAACTTCGTGCCAAGATGGCACGAAGCGCTCCGACGAGGCCATCGCGGAGAACGCCGACGACAGCGCGCGGCAGATCCAACGCTATATCCGCCTGACCTATCTGATCCCCGAACTGCTGGATATGGTGGACACCGGCCGCATCACCTTGGCAGCGGGGGTGAATTACTCCTATCTCCGCGACTTTGAGCAGTTCATGGTTTGGTCGATGCTGTTTAACGGCGGTATGGCTATTTCGGCGGAGGACACCGAGGAGTTGAAGAATGCCAGCCGTCATCATGAGTTGACCGAGGACGAGATAAAGGGGCATTTCAGAGAAGGTCCTACCACCCAGAAGGAGAAATTACCCAAGAAGCAAAGCGTGAAGTTTGCCTTTGGCGAGGTGGCCGAGTTCTTTCCCGATATGAAGCCCAAGGAGGTTAAGGACAAGATCATGGAGATTCTGCTGGCGTGGTATGACAAGAAGATGGCCAATGAGCAGGCCGTCACGGAG
>JAZQXS010000112.1:0-30918 GCA_045633025.1 Eubacteriales bacterium
GGTTAAGACCCTCCCCCTCCCCGGTGCAACCGACTACGACTGTCCCCTGTGCCTTGACCGAGATCGGATCCTCTGCCTGTCTTGCGAAAAGAAAAGCAGCAGCTATACCACGGTGCATCTAAACACGGTGTGTATTGAGGAGTAAATTAAGGAAACCTCTAAAAATTCGTCGTACTGAAAATCGACGGAATCTTTTCTGCCCCAAGCTATGCTCGGATGTCGTCACAAAAGCCCTTCGCGTAGGAAGCGCATCGCGCGCGAAATTTTGTTTAGCGCCCGCAGGGCGGTCTGACGAAAGAATCTTCTCGCCTGCGAGCTTGCTCGGTTCTCCCCGCGCTGAATATTTAGAGCTCCCCTTATCAAAGCCACGAAGGTCTGATCCGTCCGCATGATCCGTCCGCAAAATCCGCCACCCCCGATTCCCCATACAATACATTCCACGAAAGGAATCCATCCATGAAACCCCAAAGCAAGATCCTCACGCCCACGCTTCTCGGCTTTTCCGCCCTGGGCGCTTACTTCGCCGTCCTGTTCGCGGGCGGGCTCATCAACGGCGCCAAGGCCTCGGTGATCGCTCCGAAGTTTATCATCTACTTTCATCCCCTGACCTACGCCTTGATCTGGCTGGCGGCCGCCGTCATTCTGGTGGCCTACGGCTCCATCTCCAAGCCCATGGTCTACCGCTTCACCTGGCTTTCCGCCCTCTGCTACGCCCTGCGCACCGCCGTATCCGGCGGAAGCTACTACCTCACCTTCGCCATGTGCGGTCTGATGGCCGTCATGACCTACGCCTGCGGGCGGGCTCTGCGCGCCGAGTCGGCCGCGGTCAAGCAAGCTAAGGCGCCCGCCAAGAAATCTATGACGCCCACCGCCGCGAAGGTTGCCGTGGGCGCGGTCGCCCTGCTCGCAGGGGGTGGGATCCTGTTCCTGCTTCTGTCCGCCTACCTGACCTACACCGCCTCCCCCTCCATGAGCACCGGCGTATATATTCAGCTCATGGAATCCCTGCGGAGGGGGTTCTCCTTTGAGACCACGCTGGAATTCGGCGAGACCGTCTCCCATCTGGCGGCGCATATCTCCCCCATTTTCTTGGTCTACCTCCCCTTCTACGCCCTCATCCCCTCCCCCGTGACCCTACTGGTTCTCCAGACCGCGGCGGTCTGCTCGGCGGTCATTCCCCTGTGGAAGATCGCGCGCAAACATGGACTCTCCCCTGCCCTCTCGGCCGTACTCTGCGGGCTCCTCTGCTGTTTCCCCGCGGTCTGGGGCGGCGCGGCGGGCTCCTTCCATGAGTACGCCCTCCTGCTCCCCCTGCTCCTGTGGCTGGTCTGGGCGTTGGAGACCCACCGTCGGGTACTGATCTGGATCCTCTCCGCCCTCATTCTCTGCCTGCGGGAGACCTGCGCCATCCATCTGTTCACGGTGGGAGTATACTGGCTGATCCGCCACCGCAAAGCCGACGCAGAGGATCCCGCAAGCAAATCCCGCCGTACCCACGCGCTCCTGCTCATGGCCGTCTCGGCGGTCTATTTGGTCACGGCGCTGGCTGTGCTGACCTACGCCGGCAAGGGCACCCTCATCACCCGCTTTGAGAACGTTACCGGCATTTACGCCACGGATTTCGGCACCTTCCTGAGGGCGCTGATCTATAATCCCGCCATCGCCCTCTACGAGATGCTGACCGAGGCCAAGCTGCATTACGTTCTGTGTATGCTCCTGCCTCTGGGTCTTCTGCCCCTTCTGTCGCGGAAGAAGGCGGGGCTCGTATTCCTGTTCCCCTTCCTGCTGCTCAATCTGCTGGCGGATTTCCCCCTCCATTTCGGTCTGGATTATCCCTACTCCTTCGGCGTCGCCGCCTTCGGGCTGTACCTGGCGGTCATCGCCCTGGAACACCACCAAAACAGAGCGCCCCGCTTGGGCAAGGGACTCATCGCCTTCGCGGTGTGCTGTACTCTGCTCATCGGCGGGCTCCGTCTGGCAACCTTTGCGCCCTACGCGGCCTACCCCTTCACGGGCAGAGCCGACGTGCAGGCCATGGACGACCTGCTGGAGACGGTCGAGGACACCGCCTCGGTCAGCGCCTCGGGCTACCTGATCCCCAAGCTGGCTTCGCGGGAGTTCATCTATTCTCTCTCCCACGGCGTGACCACCGACTATGTGGTACTGGATCTGCGGGAGGATTGGGCGAACCCCGCCGAAACGGACTACACCGTAGCCTACTTTGAGGAGCTGGGCTACACTGTCGCGGCCTCCGCCGACGGCGTGGGCGTTGTGATGAAGAAATCGTAATCTTGAATCATATACAGGGGCGCTTCCCCCGCTCCCCTCTTAAGACCTTCTTATACCAATCATGGATAAAAACATTGAATAGGAGAGCGAGCCTTCGGCGAAGTTTGCGAAGGGTTTAAGCATCCCAAAAACCTTTATTTGCAATCATTTTTATAAGTTCTTGAAGGGGGTGAGGGGGACACTCCTTCCAAGAAGTGTCCCCCCTCAGTATAAGAATCTCCGAAGCTTTGAAAGCATTTTGAAAGCATTTTGAAGAAAGCTCCCGTCTCGTCCGAGGCGGGAGCTTTTATCAGGGGAGCGATATTTCACTCCGCGGGTCTTTGCAGGATCACGTGATCCTCGTATTCTGCCCACAGGGTATAGCCGCGGTGTTCGTAGACGGAGCGGTGCTTATCGTCCTGCGGGATACGAAGAACCACAAACTCTACGTCCTGCTCCTTGATATCGGAGGCGGATTTGTTATGGTAGGAGAGATCGTATACCTCTCGGCGGTCAGCCACGTGCGCCAGATAGGTGGAGGGCACGCACAGGGACGCGTCCTCGGGCAGATCGTCCAGCATATCCTCCAGATAGGTATATTTCTCCTTCCCCGTCTCCCAGCGATCCACGTAGGTGTTGTACTTGGGCAGAACCAGGAAAATATACATGCAACAGCAGGCCGCCGCGCCGAAGGCCAACAGCCTCCGCCTGGAGGGAGCCTCCAGCTCGGGGAGGTTCAGGATCATGGCGTACATAAGGAAGGCTGTGATGCCGAAATGGTACTGGAAGTTGATGCTGTACTGGTACTTGTAGGTAGTCAGCACGTTGAGCAGAATGGGTGCCACAAGAAGCCAGCGGGACTGCTTCTTGGTACAGAACGGGATGAACCCCACGGGCAGAAGCATCTGGAGCAGGTAGACCACCTTCGCCCAGGGGCTTCGCTCCACGAACCAAGAGTCCAGCGAGGCCTTCTGGGTGGAGAAAAGCTGCTCCAGGAGGTATCCCGGATTCTTGAGGGCGGTCATAACGGCGCCCAACAGCCCGTCCTCGCTGTTGAAGATCAGGTTATTGAAGCGGTTGATCATGGGGCCTGCGATGGAGGGAGAGGGGGTGTCATTCGCGTAGAACTCCGCCCAGTAGGCCGCTGTTTCGTGGAGGAAGGTCAGCGCGCCCGCGAAGTAGACCACCGCGCCCGCGGCCAGAATACTGCCGTGGAGGAATTTGCGGCGGGAGACGATGATATAGAGCGCGAACAGGATCACGTAGACCGCGGCGTCCTCCTTGACCAGCAGGGTCAGAACGGCGAACAGGTACATGGGCAGGTACTTCTCCCGCTCGAAGAAGTAGAACATCCACAAAAGCAGAGGGAGCAGGAAGCAGTTCTCATGGAAATCGTAGAAGCACCCCATGGCGGTGGCGGGATAGAGGGCGTAAATGAGCGCCACCACGATCTGCGCGCCCCCCGAAAGCTTCAGATGACGGGCGATGAGCACGGCCGGGATGATACCGCTCGCCACGAGCACCGCCTGCCCGATCTGGAGAGTCAAGGGCGAGGGGAAGATGGCGTAGAACGGAAGCAGGAGGTAGTAGATGGGGGAGAGGTGCACCGCGAAGTGGGACAGGAGCACGTCCCGCTCGCTGGAAATAATGGGCAGTCCCGTTTCGGTCATGTTGTGGAACATGTTCACGAACAGGCCGAAGTCAAAGTTGGGCGACGTAAAGGTGAGGTAGCGCATACAGGTGGTCACGGCGATAACCGTACCGCCCGCAAGCCCCAGAACCGCCACGGCGATCCACACGGCCTTCGAGCGGATCTGTAAGCGATCCATGAGCAGATGGTTCTTTTGCAGGAAATAGAACAGGAACAGCGAGTAGGCCGCGATGACCGCCAAAAGGAACAGGGTATCGTCCGAGTTCATGGACATATTGCCGCTTCCCACCTTGACGCTGTACGAAATATCATTCTCAAAGGTCGCCAGCCACTTGACCGAGCAAACCGTAGCCCCGATCAATAGGAACCAGGAATCGGTCTCAAGGGACGGCAGAGCCATGGAAACAGCGGTCAGCACGGTATAGAACAGGGCGATCCACAAAAGCATAGCCAGCGTGGAAGTGTCCTGGGCGAAGGAAAGCTCATAAAAATTTCCATCCACTGTCAGCAGATTCAGCATGGCGTACAGGCACCAGGCGGGGATCCCGCGGCAGATGGCGCGCTCCTGCGTAAAGGCCGCCTTCAGGCGGGTCAGCAGTTGGGTTTTATCATAACGTATCATCATGGACTCCTTGTTTTTGATTGGCTATTTGAAGGGAGCGCCTGCTACGCGGTCTCCAGCATTTTCCTCACCCACAGGACGGCCAGACCGTAGATCACGGGAAAGAGATAGGCGGGGATCAGCCGAGCGGCGCGGACACGCTTGCCCATGCCCATGGAAAGGCCGGTGAAGAGCAGGATGGCCGCTCCGATCAAGCGAAGCTGGCTGACCAGGGTGTGGGTCAGCAGATCCCCAAAAAGAATGCTCACCAGCCACAGGATCCCCTCCACAACCAAAAGCGGTATGGCCGCCGCGGTGCAGGAGGAGCCGAACAGAGCGTTCAGCATAAAGCTCACCACCACGTGGAAGCCCAGGGTCAGGAGCAGAGGGATGGCATCGACAGCCCCGCCGTTCCCCAAAATACCGTAAACGGTAGGCGAACCGAATACGCAGATCACGGCGGCCAGCATGAAGCCCTCGGCAGAATGGCGGCTTTCCGCCGACGCGCAGGAGAGCTGTACAGGCGGCGTATCCGAGGGAGCCGCGCCCGCGCGGCGGGGCTTGGCTCGCTTGTCCCGTATGATCTTTCGGCTCAGCCAAAGACCCAGCCGTCCCAATCCCCGCTCGGGCATCAGCAAAAATCCCAGACCGTAGCCCAGAACCAGGGAGAACACCACCAGTATGGTGCCCGTAGTCTCAAACTGCCCGACCTGGAGAACGAAAAATCCGTTCCACAGCTCGGCGCATCCCATCAGCGCCACGAACAGCCCCAGCCCGCGGTAGAGCGCATCCCGCAGAGCCGTCTTGAGCTTGCCGAAAAGAAGCGAGCCGAGACACCCGGCTATAACGATCAAAAGGAGGTTGATGAGGGGGAAAAATTGAAGAACCGTATCCGAGATCACGCCGTAGACGGTCTCCCAAGCGGTTTGAAGCCATGCAAGCATAGTGAGGATCCTTTCGTTTTGGCAGGCGGATTTCCGCCGTTTCTATTTTTCCGTGCGACATCTCTGAAAAGAGATCCGAAAAGAGAAATTATCCTTTTTATTATAGCACGTTTTTGGCAAAAACGCAACCGTTTGGCGGAGTTTTTTCAAAAAACTCCAAAATAATGTTTTTGAGGGGGCGGGAGCCAAGCCCCCGCCCCCTCGGGTCTGCCCGAATCAGCTTTTTTTATGGAGCCGATGCATCAGCAACCGCCGCAGCAGCAGAGGAACAGCAGGACGATGAGGATGATCCAGATCCAATTGTTGTTGTCGAATACGTTGCACAGACAGTTGTTCATAAAGAACCTCCCGAAATATGAAGTAGGCGGCGGGCGGAACCCGTCTCCACTATCAGAATATGTCGATGCAGACGGAATGTGCATGACTTTCGAAGGAAACTGTCGCGCGCCGTCGGACGGTTTTGAAAAAATTTTGAAATACCCCTTGACAAATCCGCGTGAATGGTATATAATATACATGTTCGCGGGTATAGTCTAATGGTAAAACTCCAGCTTCCCAAGCTGGCTATGCGGGTTCGATTCCCGTTACTCGCTCCAATAAATAAAGGACACCATACGGTGTCCTTTATTTATTGGAGCAAATAATGGATAAGAGAAACCGCTTCAAGTTGCAAGCAGCCTCCCCTTTTCCACTCTCTTGGGGCAACTTGATGCCGATACCGAGCACCGCGAGGTTCGGCGGGGTTCTGATTCCCGTTGCTCGCTCCCATAGAAGAGAAACCGCTTCAAGTTGCAAGCAACCTTTTAAAAAGCTTTTTAAGGATTCTTAAGGTGCTTTTTCTCGAAAAAGCACCTTAAGTGGGGTATGGGGCAAAGCCCCATGACTTTCCTCGCCCTCCGGGGTATGAGGCTTTGCCCCATGCCGTTTGCCTCGGATCCAATAATCGGTAAGAAAACCGTCTCGATCCTTCCGCGCCACAACGCCAAGGAGCTTATCTCTTCTGCTTGGCGATGGCCTTGTTCAGTCGGCTGGTCAACGATTCAAGGGACTTCTTGCAAGCGCGGTTCTTGGCCGTGTACGACGAAACCGCCGTGTTGGAACGGCTCTGGACAATGTCACGCAACGCATGATGGTACGAGCCCAGCGTGGAAATGTACAGAATGCCCGCATCAATGTAAACGTTGTCGGTGATAATATCCATCATCTCGGACGCGGTGGGATCCTGGGCGATCTTGGTTCGCAGGGTCTCCTCGTAGTAGACTGGCTTCACGAGATTGTAGCTGGCAGAGGACATAGCCTCCAGCACAGCGCTCATCTGGGCGAGACGCTCGCCGACAACCGTAGTCGGCACGGCTACCACCGTAAACTGGTCGTGGAGCAGCGTGTAGTGGTCGTCCTGCGTTTCGTCATACTTGGGCATGGGAACCACGCCGTATGCCTCCTGCATATTGCGCATGACCGAATTCTCCATTTCCAGGAAACGCAGGGAGGCCATGGCCGCCTCTCCGTCCGCAAACATCTGGCGGGTGGTTGTCCAAATGAAATCGTCATCGGTACCAGACAGATTGTAGGTGCCGTTGTTGGTGTTGAAGAACAGGTGGATCAGCTTTTCGACGGTACCGTGGAGACGATCCACGTCCTGCACCATCTGCAATTCTCCGTCCTCATCCTTTTTGATGATGTCCAGCTTGCAGGCGCTCCAGTACGCATCGATATTGGTGTAGGTACTGCTGACAAGTCCATATACGTCACCGGTCTTGTCCTGGATACCGTTACCGTCATCCTTGTGGAATATGGGCACGATCTGCGCCTGCTTATCCAGCGTCCAGGTGCCGTTCTTTACATACTCATAGGGGTACGGCTGTGTCGCGTCATCAAAAAGCGACTTATTGAAGACCGTAACGAAGCCGAAGCGATACATGGACAGCACCATGGAGCCAAGGGTCGCGAACTGGCTTCCGTGGTACTCCACGGCCTCATGGAAGCCCTGAGTCCACCAGGGACGATCCAGATCCAGATACGTGCAGGCTTCGCTGCGGAGATCCGCAAACGTGCCATTCAGCGTCTCGGAGAGAACGGTATAGCAGGGAGCGGCCATAATATCGTAATCCTTGTTGCCGCCGCGAACCGCGGTCGCCACCTTCGTAACCACGGCGTGGTGGCCGGAGGAATTGTCTTCGATACTGACGATCTGAATGTGGAGGCGCTCCTCAACAGCCTTGTTGCGCTCAAACACCGCATCGTTGACAGGCTCGCCCTTGAGTCCCTCGACTCCGATCTCACAATCGGTCCAGCCTTCCTTATAGCGGCTGATGATGGTGACCTCGTCGTCACCGTAATCCAGATCCTCGGGAAGCATATCCGAGAGCAACGACTGGGTTTCGGTTTCCTCCTCCCCGGTCTGCGTATCGGTTTCGACGTAGTCATCGCCGGTCGTCGCGCAAGCCGCCAGCGAACTCGTCAGCATCAGAGAGGCCAGGATCGCGCAAAGGATTCGTTTCATTCTCATGGTATCCCCCTTATGGTGTAAAATGAAAGACGACCCGGTATGAAGCCGCTGAGCATTGCCGATCGTCTTTCTGTTTGTGTTTACCTCATTATACCATGGTTGGGAAATCCTGTCAAGGAGGGTTGCGCATTTTCTCCGAAAAAGCCAAAAAATCCCACGCCCAATTGGTCATTATTACAGAAAAACGGCTTGCTTCCCTTTCGCTCGCGGGATATATATAAGGAATTTGTTTCCTTAATATACCACGCGCCATAAATTTCAACAGATTCTCCCGAACGTCTTGACAATCTCCGAAAAAATTGTTATAATAAACAATAACCGTTATTCCCGAGCCAACCGGGAACGTAAAGAAGCAGAACAATAGCGGTATCGGCTATAATTATATAATAATGTAGGAGGCTATCAAATGAAAATTGGTGTAATGGTTGAATCCTTCCGCCTCGGATTCCGCGGCGGCATGGAAAAAGCCGCATCCTTGGGCGTAGACGGCGTACAAAAGTACATCGGGGATGCAGAGCTTGGCTGGAACGACGCGCAGGTCAAGGAGGCGCTGGATATTGCCAAGTCCAACGGCCTGGTCTTCTCCGCGATCTGCGGTGACTTCGGGTACGGCTTTGACAATCCCGACCTGAACCCCCAAATGATCGAGAAATCCAAGCGGGTTCTGGATATCGCCAAGCGGCTGGAAAGCAACATCGTAACCACCCATATCCACAAGGTGCCCGTCGAGGAATGCGCCCAGAAGGAGATCATGCGGAAGGCCTGCCAGGAGCTCGGCGCCTACGCCGATTCCATCGGCTCCACCTTCGCGCTGGAGACCGGCCCCGAGTACGGCGAAGTGCTGGGCGGCTTCCTGGACAGCCTGGGCGTCAACGGTGTGAGAGTCAACTTTGACCCCGCAAACCTGGTCATGGTCGCCGGCGACCGTCCCGAGAACGCACTGAAGTATCTGGGCAAGTACGTCGTACACACCCACGCCAAGGACGGCATCAAGCTCCGTGTCCCCGCCGAGGGCGAGATCATCATCGGCGAGGAGGCGCAGATGCACGCCGAGATGGCCAGAATGGGTCGCGAGTACCTGGAGCTGCCTCTGGGTCAGGGTGACGTTAACTTCGACGTATACCTGCCCGCACTGGCCGCCACCGGCTTCAACGGCTTTTTGACCATTGAGCGCGAGTGCGGCGACGCCCCCGAGAAGGATATCGCGCTGGCGGTCAACTTCCTGCGCGAAAAGCTGGCTACGCATAAGCTGGGCTGATTTCAAATCAAAGCCACCGGTTTCAACCGGTGGTTTTGATTTTCACTTTTTTACAAATTTGGGGATGCTTTTTTTACGCCGAAAGTAAGAAAAAAACACAAAAAAACCTTGCAAAAACACCCGATTTGTGTTATAATATATATGGTATGACTTCTTTTGGGGATCCCGTTTCATCCGTGCACCCCTCATTTGAAGATTTTTGCGTGATTGCCCCTAAAAATTTTTTAATTTTTTTCATTTGTGCGGTCACCTTTTTCGAAAAAAAATGTATTATAAGTGAAGGAACACGAAATGGAACAAAGAGATTCCTTTGATCTCCCCTGTGATAACCCGCTGTTCGAGCAAGAGCTCGCCTCCGGCGAGGCGCCCCCTGTACTTCCGCAAGAGGTGACCGACGAGGTGGTGCGCTACTACTCCCCCATGGTCTATCGCATCGCGCTGACCAAAACTCAATCCTCCTATGATGCCGACGATATCTTTCAGGAAGTGTTCATGAAGCTCTGCCTGAACGAGAAGCCTTTCGCCAGCGAGGAGCATCGGAAGGCGTGGCTCATCAAGGTCACGATCAACTGCTGCAACTCCCACTTCACCGCACCGTGGCGGAAAAACATCGTCTCCCTGGATGATGCGATGGCCTCGCAGATTCCGGACGAGACCCCCGAGCGCTATGACCTCGGGGACGGGCCTGATGTTTATGCGCAGGTGCTGAAGCTGCCGCAAAATATGAGGGAAGTCATCCTCCTCTACTACTACGAGGATATGTCCATTCGCGAGATCTCTCAAGTTCTGCAAACCTCCGAGGTAAACGTCAAAAAGCGATTGTCACGTGCAAGGCAAAAGCTGAAACTGGAGCTTGCAGACAGCGACGCCGAATAAGGCACGGGGAAATAAGCCCTTATTCGGCGCCGTCTTTCTTTTCGAAAACAATGATAACCAACAATCATCGAGTATCCGCAGAAAGGACGACCGTCGATTCCATGAAACAAGAAGAACTCAAGTCTACGCTGGGCAAGATCCAACCGAGGGAGGAGCTGATCCAATCCACGCTGAATCGAGTCCATGAACAGCAGGCGCAGAAGCTGACCTCCGCCCGTCGGAGCGCATTCTTCCCCGCCGTCTATAACCGAGGCATACGTCTGGCAGGCGCTATGTGCGCTCTCGCCCTGGTATTTTCCATGGGCTTTGCCGTAGCCAAGCTGGGAGGCGCTAATCCCGCCGACACCCAGGATCCTCCGTCGGTCAACATGATGGCCACGCTGGACACAGAAAACGTCAACAACGACAACCTCCGCATCGCCTCCTTCGGCCTCATTCCCGCCGAGGAATGGATGATCGTGCGGGGACACATCAGCTCGGTTCGTTTCCTTGAAATGACCGAGGAGGACAAGGCCATGGGCGCCATCGCATCGGTGGAGCTGGGCATCGCGGCCAGCAGTGTCGAGGGACGGAGCGAACAGTTCTCCCGCAAGAATGTCAGCGCCGCGCTCACTGCGACCGTTCTGATTTACGACAATGACAGCCTCAATCTTTTGGTGGACTCCGCCAAGCCGGAGCTTTTGATCCACTTGATCCCCACCGAGGGTGACGGCTGGGATATTCACGATTTCTGTATCGCCGAATAACATCATATATATGTATACCCCCGATAGGAACGCACGCACGCGTCCGTCGGGGGTTTTGCTGTCATGCAGAGCGAACCCGTTCTCCGCGCCCAAATTTTGCCCCCAAAAAATTTTTTTATTTTTTTTTTGAAAACCCGGTCACCTTTTGGTTCCTGTTTTGTATTATAGACAGAAGGGTCAAGCGACCGACCGCGAAGAGCGCGGCGGGCTATGGCTCCCACATAAACATGAAAAAAGAAAGTGAGAAAACAATTATGAAAAAGTCCCTCTCCCTCATCCTGGCCGCTCTGCTGCTCTCTGCCTCCTTCGTCGCTTGCGAGACCGAAGATCCCAAGGATACCGGCGCAAGCACCGACGGCACCGTGACCACCGATGTAGCCGACACCAACGATGCAGATACCACCGAGGAAGTCACCACCGAGGCTTCCGGCCCCTCCGACGAGGAGCTGGCCGCCGCCGCTGATCTGGAGGCCATTGCCAGAGCTCTCGTAACCAAGTATGCTGACTTCACCGGTGCCCGCGAAACCTACGACGCCTACATGGCCGAGCTGCCCGAGGAGGATCGCATCACCTACGAGGAATTCGCTGCCTCCACCCTGGCTGTTATGCCTGTTGACACCACCGTCGAGGAGCTGTGGCTCCAGGGCTTCTCTACCGTTCCCACCGGCTTCTCCGAGGCTGTCTGCTACCAGCCCATGATGATGGGTCAGGCCTTCATCGGTTACGTCTTCCGCGTGGCTGAGGGTACCGACGTTGAGGCCTTCAAGAAGTCTCTGGCCGAGAACTCCGATCCCCGCTGGAACATCTGCACCATGGCCAACACCACCGTCTGCGAGAACTTCGGCAACGTTGTCTACTTCTCCATGATGGTTGTTGCTGACGACGAGAACCCCTCCGGCTTTACTGCCGAGCAGAAGGACGCCTTCACCGCCACCTTCTTCGAGACCATCAAGGGCTCCGCTAACTAATCCATCATCCCCCTATATCCACAAAACCGGACGGATCGGGAAGAGGCTTCTCGATCCGTTTGATTTGAAACCGCATCGATAAGGAGGCCTCCATGCTCTTCTCCAGTATCCCCTTCCTGTACTACTTCCTGACGGCTGTGCTGCTGCTCTACTTCATGGTTCCCTTCAAGTTCAAGGTGTTCAAGAAAAAGAACGGCGAGCCCGTCTATTTTGAGGCCAAGAACTTTGTCCTTCTGCTGGCCAGCCTGTGCTTCTACTTCTACGGCGAGCCTGTCTACACCCTGCTGATGATCGGAACCATCCTGCTCAACTACATCATGGGTCTGCTCATTCACAAATGCCGCGGCACCGTTTGGGCGCGCATCTTTGTGTGGTTCAGCGTCATCGCAAGCCTGGGTTCCCTTGGATTCTTCAAGTATTCCAACTTCTTTATCACCAATATCAACAACCTGTTCGGCGGCAGCCTTCCCCTGCTGGAGCTGGCACTCCCCATCGGTATCAGCTTCTACACCTTCCAGATCCTCAGCTACACCGTGGACGTATACCGCGGCGAGGTCAAGGTGCAGAAGAGCTTCATCCGTCTGGCTACCTACGTCTCCCTGTTCCCTCAGCTCATCGCAGGCCCCATCGTCCGCTACTCCACGGTAGAGGAGGATCTGACCGAGCGCAAGCACAGCTTTGAGAATTTCGGTTGCGGCGTGACCCGCTTTATCATCGGTCTGTCCAAGAAGGTACTCATTGCGGACACCCTGGGCGGTCTCGCAAGCACCCTGCGCGCCTCGGACGAGCAGTCCGTGGTGATGTACTGGGTTCTGGCCATCGCCCTCTCCCTCCAGCTCTACTTCGACTTCTCGGGCTACTCGGATATGGCCATCGGTCTCGGCCGCATTTTCGGCTTCCGCTTTTTGGAGAACTTCAATTATCCCTTCATTTCCAAGAGCATCGCCGAGTTCTGGAGACGCTGGCATATGTCCCTGGGTACCTGGTTCCGCGACTACGTCTACATCCCGCTGGGCGGTAACCGCGTGTCCAACTGGCGCTGGCTGTTCAACACCCTGACGGTCTGGTTCCTCACCGGCTTCTGGCACGGCGCGGATTGGACCTTCATCTTCTGGGGTCTGTTCTTCGCCCTGTTTTTGGTACTGGAAAAGTTCTTCCTCAATAAGTTCTTCCAGAAGATCCCCCGCGTCTTCTCCCATATTTACGTAGTGGTTCTCATTCTCATCAGCTTCGTGCTGTTCAGCGCCAACGGCATCGGCGGCGCGATCCACGACATCGGCTCCATGTTTGGCGGATACGGTCTGCCCCTGTGGTCGGGTGAGACGGGCTACTACCTGTCCGGCTACGCCGTGGTTCTGATCGCGGCCATGGTCGGCGCAACGCCCCTGGTCAAGTCCACCGTTCTCAAGATCAAGCAGACCCGTGTGGGCGGTCTCATCATCAACATCCTGGAGCCCATCTTCGTTTTGGTCATGCTCCTGGTCGTAACCGCTTATTTCGTGGACGGCTCCTTCAGCCCGTTCCTGTATTTCCGCTTCTGAAAAGGAGGGTATCCATAAATTATCATGAATACGAATGCAAAAAATATTGTTGTAACCTCGGTGTTCATCGCCTTCATCGTGTTCTTTGCCGCCATGTGCGTGGTGTGCTACTTCAATCCCGTCGCAACCTCCGAGGCCGAGCGCCGTCCTCTGGCGCAGTTCCCCGAGGACATCTCCTGGAACTCTCTGGTGGATAAGACCTCCATCGAGGAATTCGAGGATTACAGCGTGGATCAGTTCCCCTTCCGCGAGTTCTTCCGCGGCATCAAGGCTCACTTCCAGCTCGACGTGCTCCGTCTTAAGGAAAACAACGGTCTGGCGCTCCAGGACGGCTACATCGTCAAGATCGAGCAGGATTTCGTGGACGCCAACGTGAACTACTCCGTCGGCCGTCTCCAGAGCGTCTATGAGAAGCTCATCAAGGACAACGGCGGCAAGCACTACCTGGCGCTGATCCCCGACAAGAACTATTTCCTTGGCCGTGATTACGGCTATCCCGCGCCCAACTACGGCGCCCTGACCGACAAGGTCACCGCCGCGCTCCCCGGCATGGAGTATATCAATATCTTCGACTCCCTGGAGCTTAGCGACTACTACTACACCGATACCCACTGGAGCCAGGATAAGCTGGGCAACGTGGTGAATACGCTGGCTTCGGCCATGGGCGTTTCCGACCGTCTCTCGGGTCAGTACACCGAAAACCGTCTGGAGGGCTTCAAGGGTGTCTACTACGGCCAGAGCGCGCTCCTGCCCCGCCCCGATACCCTGGTGTACCTGACCAATGACGTGCTGGACGCCTGCACCGTATACGATTACGAGACCCGTCAGACCGGTTCCATCTATGCGCTGGATAAGTTCGAGGGCACCGACGGCTACGACGTATTCCTGTCGGGTACCCGCGCCCTGCTCCGCATTGACAATCCCGCTTCCACGTCGGGTAAGACGCTGGTTGTGTTCCGCGACTCCTACGGTTCCAGCCTGACGCCCCTGCTGGCGGAGGCGTACGACACCGTGTATGTAGTCGATCTGCGCTACATCAACGTCGATACGCTCGTCTTCTACCAGAACGTGCTGAAAACCATCGACTTTGATGGCGCCGACGTCCTGTTCCTGTACAGCGCGCTGGTGCTCAACAGCAATTCCTTTAAATAAGAACGGAGAACGTATTGGGAAAACTTCTTGAAAGAAGTTTTCCCAATACCCCTTTCAAGAACGTAAAACACAAGGCAATACCATGCGATTCTTCATGCGGTATTGCCTTATCTTTTATATTTATACTTATTACTCGGGCAGATTATCCTTGATAATATTGCCGCCTTGACCGTCGTAGATGATATTGCCCTTCACGGCGCCGTTTCTCATAACGTTGCTCTGCACCACCACCGCGTCGGCATTGGCCAGGTAAACGTTATAGTCGGGGCTTCGGGTTCCCTGCCCCGAATCGTCCACGCCCCAGGCGAAGGTGTTGCCCACCAGGGAAATGTTGCTCACGCCGTCCATGTACACGTGACTGCTCTCGTACTCGGTGGCAAAATCCTGGTTATCCGCGCACCCCGAGCGGCGGAATACGTTGCCCGTGATGGCGCAATCCTTGAAGCGGCCGCCGTCGCCCAGTTTGATGGCGGGGCCGAAGGAGCGGTCAAAGAAATTGCCGGTCAGATTGATGGAATCGCCGTTTCTGAACCAGAAGCCGCCCTTGCCGTTCCATTCCACACGATTGCCCGTGGCGGTGACGGAGGCCACGACGGGGCCGCCCAGAATCCCCATATTGCGGTTACCGCTGAACCAGTTGTCCAGAATAAAGGCATCCCAGCCATCGATGTACAGACCGCAGCCGCTGTTTCCGTGGAGCATGGAATGGCGCACCGAGAAGCACCAGATGTGCTCCAGATGGACGCCGTTGCCCGTGAAGCGACCGATGCGGCAATCGTCGATGGTGGGGGTATCCTCCTCTGCGCCGCCGTTGTATTTCTCCCAGTACAGGTAGATACCGTGAACGCCCTCGCCCAGCATACGGCCGTCCAGGCAGATGCCGGTGATATTGCATCCGAACGCCCCCGTGATGTCCAACAGGCAGTTGGCCTCGGGATCGTTGAGGATCAGGGTAGACAGGCCGCTTCGGCGGTAATTCCAGCCGCTGTATCCCTGGAGGCGGGTGCGGACACCCATTTTCAGCTTGCCGGTCAAATATTTTCCGGGCGGCACCAGAACGGTTCCCTCCACCCGCGCGGCATCGTCCAGCGCTGCTTGAATGGCGGCGGTACAATCGGTCTGACCGTCGCCTACCGCGCCGTAGGCCGTAATATCAAATACGTTCGTTGTGCCCATGTCATAGTCCTCCTTGCTGATCCGGCGGGCGGCGTGCCCCCCCCCGCTTTTGTTCATTATAACACATTTCACTTGGAAATACAAGGCGTTTTTGATAAGTTCTCCTACGTATTTTTTTCAAAAAAGTATTGACAGCGCTGAAAATGTATGCTATAATATTGACTTGGTACGGACTATCCGGATGCTGGATATCCGTCTCCTTACCGCGTAAAATTTCAGTGCGCGGTCTGATGTCCATAAGGAGGTAATAAACATGGAAATCATCAACAACTATTATGAGAGCATGTTCGTCGTCGACGTAACCGACGGCGAGGAAGCTGTCAAGGCCTCGGTTGAGAAGTTTGTCGGTCTCATCAGCAACAATGCAGAGACCGTGTACGAGGTCAACGAGTGGGGCAAGCGCCGTCTGGCATACCCCATCAACGACAAGCCCGAGGGCTACTACGTCGTTGTCACCTTCAAGGCACAGCCCGAGTTCCCCGCTGAGTTCGAGCGTCTGTGCAAGATCGACGAGAGCATTCTGCGCTCTATGGTCATCCGTCTGGAGACCGAGCCCACCGTTAAGGCTGCCGAGCCCGTGGTCGAGGAGACCGTTGCCGAGGAGGCTGCTCCCGCTGTCGAAGAGGCTCCCGCCGCTGACGCTGAGTAATTTTTCCCGCGCACGTTTTCAAAACGCATAATTGCCAAGGAGGTTTTGGAATGTCCCTCAATTTGAACAAGGTTATCCTGGCCGGCCGTCTTGTGGCCGACCCCGAGTTGAAGCAGACCGCCGGCGGCGCCAACGTGGTGTCCATCCGTATGGCTGTCAACCGCCGTTTCCAATCCCGCGATACCCAGCAGCAGAATGAGGCGGATTTCTTTAACGTAACCGCTTGGCAGAATACCGCTGAGTTCATCGCAAAGTACTTCCGCAAGGGTTCGGCCATTTGCATCTGCGGCCGCATCCAGAACCGCACCTGGGTCGACCAGAACGGCCAGAAGCGTTATATGACCGACATCATCGCCGAGGAGGCTAACTTCGTCGAGAGCCGTAACGCGCAGGACAGTATGCCCGGTATGGGTATGTCCGGCATGGGCTCCCCCGACGCTTACTCCGCTCCGGCCTACTCCTCCCCCGCGCAGAACAGCGCGCCTAAGTTTGAGGAGATCAAAACCGACGACGACCTGCCCTTCTGATCCGGGCTTTCCGCCGTCATCACAAAATTTTATTGGAGGATACGAAAATGACTGAGAATACCACCGCTCGTCCTGCCCGCCCCTTCGTGCGCGGCAAGAGAAAAAAGGTTTGCATCTTCTGTGCAGACAAGGTTACCTACATTGATTACAAGGATTCCAACAAGCTCCGCAAGTTCATCAGCGAGCGCGGTAAGATCCTGCCCCGCCGTATGACCGGCACCTGCGCTCTCCACCAGAGAGAGGTCAACACCGCCATCAAGCGTGCGCGCAACGTGGCTCTGCTGCCCTATATCGCTGACTAATATCAGCCGTTGATTTTATCTGACGCAGAGCGTTGACGCTTTGTGTCACAACCGCCTGTCCCCCGTATATCGGGCGGACAGGCTTTTTTGATTCGAAGGAGGAGTTCATGAACCGTTACAATTTTTCGCCAAATGCCCCCGTAGCGCTGATCCCCTGCCCCGATTATACGGATGCCACCGTCGAAGCCGCCCTCACGGTTGTTCTGGAGCCTATGGGAGGGCTTTCCTGGGTCACTTCGGGTATGACGGTGGGCATTAAGGCCAACCTCGTCTCGGCCATGAAGCCCGAGGAATGCGCCACGACACACCCTTCCCTGCTCTGCGCGCTGACCCGTATGCTCCGTGAGCGCGGAGCGCGGGTGATCATCGGAGATAGCCCCGGAGGGGTCTACACGGCGGCTTTTGTCAATCACGTGTACAGCGCCTCAGGGATGACCGCTTGTGAGGCGGCCGGGGCGGAGCTAAACCGCGATTTAGGGGTAAAGGACGTGGCCTTCCCCGAGGCAAGGGTGCTGAAGAGCTTCACCTACACCTCTTGGCTGGACACCTGCGATGCCATCATTGATTTTTGTAAGTTGAAATCCCACGGCATGATGGGGATGTCCGCGGCGGCCAAGAACCTCTTTGGCGTCATCCCCGGCACCATGAAGCCCGAGTACCATTTTCGCTTCCCCGAGATGGTGGATTTCTCCCATATGCTGGTGGATATCAACGACTATTTTGCCGAGAAGGTCAAGCTCTGCATTGTGGACGCGGTAGAGGGGATGGAGGGCAACGGCCCCACCAAGGGTACCCCCCGCCATATCGGGCTTCTGCTGGCGTCTCCCTCTCCCCACACAGTCGACGCGGTCTGCGCCCGCCTCATCGGGCTTTCCGAGGATGCGGTGCCCACACTGACCGCCGCCCGCGAGCGTGGACTGATCGGAGAGGATTTCCCTTTGGTCACGGTGGGCATAACCGACGCGGATGAGTATGCGGTGAAGGATTTCGAGCACGTAGCGGTGCGCCACGGCCACCTGTTCGACTCCCGCGGCAAGCTGGTCAGCCGGACGCTTCAGGCGCTTCTGACCTCCCGCCCCAAGCTGAAACCCGGCGAGTGCATCGGCTGTGGGAAGTGCGAGAGCATCTGCCCCGCAAAGGCCATTACCATAGAAAAGAAAAAGGCGGTCATCGACCGCGACAAATGTATACGTTGCTTCTGTTGTCAGGAGTTTTGCCCCGTGGGCGCCATGAAGGTGCATCGGACATGGATCGCGCGGCTACTGGTGAAGAGCAAGCGGTAAGCGGGGGAGCCTCCGGCGGCTTAAGGGCTCTTTGAAAAGAGCCCTTAAGAAGCCCCTAAACGTTCAAAAACAGTTTTTTCTTGTTTCGACATGCTTAATTGGTCAGGTTGCCGTCGCCCTTCAGATCCACAGGAGGATCCAGATGCCCGTCGTAACCGCCTTCGGCAGCGGCGAACATATCCTTGAAGCGCGCCAGATGCTCCCGCGTCTCGTAGACCCGCTGTTTGCGGTAGGGACGAAGGTCAGACGCGACGCCCACCGCCTCCATGCCCAGCTCGCGGGCGATGTGGAGGGCGCGGTGGAGGTGATATCCTTGAGTCACGATCACCAGCTTTCTGACCCCGAACATGTACCGCGCGCGGTACAGGCTCTCGTAGGTGGAGTACCCCTCGTGATCCAGAAAGACCTGCTCCGAGGGGATCCCGCGTTCGACGGCGAGCTTTTTCATGACGCCGACCTCGTTGTAATCACCCGTGTGATCCCCGCTCATCAAAAGCGGTACGTCCGCGGTGACATGCGCTTCGTGGAGCGCCTCGTACACCGAGCAGGCCGTGACCACGCGGTCGTAGAGCATGGGGCTGGGAGACCCGTCCGCCCATACTCCGGCGCCCAGCACCAGAATACAATCGTACTCCGCCGCCGCATCCGACGCGATCGCCTCCGCGGTGGTCAGACGGTCTACGGTCACATCCGCCATACACAAGCTGGCGATGAGCACCATACCGCCCATCAGCATACCGCAGATCACCGCAAGCAAGGCCGCTGTCCTAAGAGCGCCGAAAAAAGAGCGTCTCCTGTCCCATGATCTCCACGCGGCAGAGAGCCCTGCCAGGCGCCGGGTAAATCGGGATACCGTCCGCGAGGTATTCACGTCAGACGATGGCTTTTGCATCTTTCTTGCCACAGGGTACGCTCCTTTCGGGTATGCGGGTTGTGTAACGGGTGGATTACGGGATCATTCCTCGTCCTGAGAAACAGGGCACTTGGACTCCAGCGCGTCGGCGGCGGCCTCCAGGTAGTTGTTCTCCATCATCTCGATCCAGCCCTTATCGCAGAGGGCGGCCAGCTTATAGTCCATGGGGATCTTGCCCAACAGGTCGTAGCCGAACTTCTCGGCGATCTGCTCGATATGGCTGTCACCGAATACGCGGATCTCCTTACCGCAATCGGGGCAGATGACGTAGCTCATGTTTTCGACCAGACCCAGCACGGGAACCTTCATCATATCCGCCATGTGAGCGGCCTTCTGCACGATCATGGAAACCAGATCCTGCGGAGAGGATACGATGATCACGCCGTCCAGGGGCAGGGACTGGAACACGGTCAGGGGCACGTCACCGGTTCCGGGAGGGCAATCCACGAACAGGTAGTCGATGTTGTTCCAGATGGTATCCGTCCAGAACTGCTTGACGGTGCCGGCGATGACGGGGCCGCGCCAGATCACGGGGCGGGTCTCATCCTCCAGCATGAGGTTGACCGACATGACGTCGATACCCGTGGTGGTGGAGGGGGGGATCATGCCCAGACCCTCACCCTCAACAGGCTTATTCAGACCGAACGCCTTGGGAATGGAGGGGCCAGTGATGTCGGCGTCCAGGATACCGACCTTGTAGCCGCGTCTCTGCATATTGACGGCCAGCATGGAGGTCACAAGGGACTTACCGACACCGCCCTTACCGCTGCACACACCGATGATGTGCTTCACAGAGGAAAGAGCGTTGGGCTTTTCGAACATTTCTTCACGGCTCTTCTGACGGGACGAGCAATTCGCCGAGCAGGTAGAGCAGTCATGCGTACAATTTTCAGACATATTTCTATCTTCCTTTCTATGGGATCATAATAAAACATTTTCAAACGCTTTGCCGCGACACGATCACAGGTTGTTTTATGACCGCGGCAAATTACGATATCACCTTTAATTATAGCACCTTTTCGCGAAAAAGTCAACCGCAACAGCTAAATATTTCCCCAAAAATTGCAAATAAATCACCGCCGGCGGGATAGCGGCCGCTTCTTTGTAATTTCGCATTGATTTTATTTTGTTTTCTCTACATCCTATTGACTTTCCTGTCGAATTGTGGTACAATACATCCGAACAAATTACACGTTTCATCACGTTGAAAGGAATATGAACCACACATGGAAACCAAAATCAAGATCGGCGAAAAGATCCGCCTGCTTCGTAAGAAAAATGACGTGACCCAGGATAAGTTAGCCGACTACCTGGGCGTTACCCCCCAGGCTGTCTCCCGCTGGGAGTCCGGCGTCTGCTATCCCGATATGAACGCCCTCCCCTCCATCGCGGACTACTTCAGCGTCTCCATGGACGAGCTGCTCTGCTATACCGGCGTTCAAAAGGCCACCAAGGTCAAGGAATATCTGGCCGAGGTGGAGCATCTTTTGGATCGGGACAAGATCCCCGAGGCGCTGGAGCTCCTCCGCCGCGCCATGGCCGAGATCCCCTCGGATCACTCCCTCCAGCTTGAGACCGCCGGAGTGCTGTCCCTGTACGCCGGTATGCTTTCCGAGTCCGGTGCGGGCGAGCGGGTAGAGGCCGCCATCACCGCCGTCCTCTCGGAGGCCGTTTCCCTCTGCCGCCACATTCTGGAGGATTGCACCGACGACAGCCTGCGAGACGAGACCAAAAAGACCCTCTGCGATATTTACGCCCATCAGATGGGAGACATTGCCCAGGCGGTGGAGATTGCCGACCAGCTCCACGGCATGAGTGTTTCCCGCGAGATCATCCGCGCCACTATGCTGACGGGGGACATCGCCTTCGAGCAGGCGCAGCAGAACCTCATTCTGTTCGCCGACAACATCTGGTGGCACCTCTACAATCTGGCTTGCGTGCCGGATATCGCGGGGGATCGCTACACCACCGCCGAAAAGATCGCCATTCTGCGCAAAGGCATCTCCCTGTTCACGGTCATTTTCGACGACGAGCCCCTGTTCTACGCTGACCGTCTGGCCAACTCCTACCGCCAGCTCGCCATGCTCTACCTGGCCTCAGGGCACGCGGCCGAAGCGATGGATTGCTTCGAAAAAATGGCCGATTGGGCGATCCGCTACGACGAGCGCCCCGACGCCGCCACCTACTCCTCGGTCATCATCAATCACGTCGCCTACGACAAGGAAAACGACACCGAGGCCAAGGGCATCAGCAAGTGCGCCCGCCTTCTGCGGGGCAATTTCGCCGCCCGCATCTGGTCACCCATCCGCGGAAGCGACCGCTTCAAGGAGACTGTGGGGCGCATGATTGAGTGCGCGCAGGCTCACGCGGACGAAGAATAATAAATAGTTTTTGCGGGGGGAAACTTCTTTCAGGAAGTTTCCCCCCGCACCCTTCTTCAAGAACGTCAGGAGCCTTTGGATATCCGGAAACCGGTGTGCGCCTCTCCGTGCCTCCCCATCACCGCTCGAATCTTCCCTGCCCTTTCAGCAGCCGCACGAACAGGATCACAGCCCCCAGCAGCAGGGCAAAGAGGCAGGCAAGGAACGGAAGGAACAGCCATACGCCGGTTTGGCCAACGAGGAAGCTGAACAGGGGCGGCACAGCCATGAGCCCCAGGTAGGCCATGGCCGATTGAGAGCCCATGACCGATTGGGACACGTCACGGCCGAAATTGCGGGGCGTCAGATAGACAAAATTGGGGTAGAGGGGGCCTATGCCCAAGCCCGCAAACAGGAGTCCCGCTCCCGAAATCGCGGGAGGCAGGGGCAGGATAAACAAGAGCAGGGAGAGCGGCCAAACCGCCAGACTCAAGGCGATGATGCGCCAGGCCGAGAGCTTATGGGAGAGGAGTCCCGAAATGAAGCGTCCTGCAGCCAACCCCAGGTAGTACAGGGCGGTCATGACGGCGGCGAGATGGGGCGCCATGCCCCGTTGGGTGACCAGATAGGTACTGCCCCAGCTTCCCGCCAATACCTCCAGGGTAACGGCAAGGGTAAAGATCAGCCACGCCCAGCGGATACCGGGATTCTTGGCCTGCTCGCGGAAGGGCATCACGCGGGTAGGCTCTTCCTCTCCCGCAGACGGATACTCTGCCGCAGGCTTACCGGCCGAGGCCTTGGCTACCCGTCCCCACAGAGGGATCGCCACCGCAGACAGACATGCGATGACCAACTGCACGAGTCCTGCCGCGCGGTAGCCGCCGTGCCAATCTCCCCCCGCCAACGCCACCGACATGAATACGGGGCTCACGGTGACCCCCACACCGTAGAAGCAATGGAGGTAGCTGATGTGGGAGGCCTTATAGTGAAGGGCAACGTAATTGTTCAAGCCTGCATCCACCGCCCCCGCGCCAAGCCCCAGCGGAATCGCGAACAGGAGAATAAACCAGATGCTTCGGGAGCAGGAATAGCCCAGCAGTCCCACGGCGGTAAGAAGCGTACTAACCGCCGTCACCTTTCCCGTGCCGAAGCGGTGGATGAGACGATCCGAAAAGAAGCTGGAAACGGTGGAGCACAGGCAGAAATACGCGGTCAGATAGCCCGCCATGGACACAGGGAGACCGAATTCCCCCGACATGACCGGCCAGGCGGGGCCGAACAGCGAGTCGGGAATTCCCAGCCCAATGTAACAAATATAGATCAAAATGAGCAACAACGTTGTCATGGTACGTTCTCCTATTCGTAAATGGGAAATGACGATCGAAGGACGCTCCGTGGAGCGTCCTTCACCGCTTCAGCCCTCGCAGCTCTCCCTTTCGCTCGCAGGGGATCCGAAAGCTCTCGCAAGCCTTTTGGATGGTCTTGTTGTGAATCCACAGAGGCAGGCGGTTCTCCTTCAGATAGGGCAGAGCCGAGTCATACTGGTAGGTCAAAGCCGTGGCAAAGAACCACGCCGCCATCATGCGGACGTAGTAATGCTCCCGCCCCGTGACGGCGGGGTCAGCCGCTTCAGCCAGAAAGACGGGGTTAAACTCCTCCCGCAAGCCGTAGCGCAGGAGCATCCCCAGCCCGAAGCGGCAAACGTAGGGAGCCGGATCAGCCATCCAGCGGCGAATGTGGGGGAGGAGATCGTGAAATCGACCCTTGAAGGCCTTGGGGGAGAGCTGGTCACAGGTCGCCCAATTGTCCACGTAGGGCAGGAATCGGCTCACCGCCGCCACAGCCGCATCGAAATCGGGGATGGCCTCGATCAGGAAGGCGTGGAGCTGATCCTCCTCAAAATAGGCGTGGGGGAGCTCGCCAAGGAGCGCTTCCCCGCCTTGGGTTCCGTAGAGGTTCTTGGCCATTTTCCGCAGGACGGGGGTGCGGACTCCGATCATCCTGTCGGGATCCACCGTAGGCATCAAGGGTGCTTGAAAGGCCTTGTAAGCCCCATCCGCCTGCGCCCACAGGGCGTCGCGGATGGTTTGAACGGTATGGAGGGTCATAAAGGGATGATGTTACTGTACGCCGCCCGCCCCTCGGCGTCGGTCACCTCAGCGCGAACGTAGGTCTCCCGCGGGTCGATCTCATACGTCCACTCGGTCAGCCCCGCGCCGCGCACAACGTGACCGACCGCCCAGGGCAAATTGGTATCCAGCACGATCTTGACCGCAGGTGAGCAGAGTACCCGCACAACGGTGGGCGAGACCCGCTCCAGATGTACCTCGGGGCCTTGGGTGGCGTAGAAGCGCCCGCGGCGCAGAGCTTCCACCAGACCGAGCGCCTCCACGGCATCCGCCTCTACCATGACGAAGCCGCGGCAGGCATCGTCGTCGTAATGATGCGTGTCGTCGGTGGCCAGCAGAGGAAGGTACACCCCATTGGATGCAAGCTGATCCACGATGACCCCCGAGTAGGGACGGTCGGACTCCCCGCATTCCGAGACCGCATTATAGATCTCGGTTGCGTCAAAATCCCCGCAATCGAGAATCTGCGCGGGGGTATTAATGCTCCACGCCGGGTGAGCCAGCACCGCCAAGCCCCCCGCCGCCCGAATGGCGCGCACCAAAATACGCACCATCTCGCGGATGTGTCCGTTCTTGACGTTCATGGCGCCCCTCTGCATCAGATCCGTGGGGATCTCGGGCTTGCGGGTCATCCCCACGCCGACGATGTGATAGGTCTCCATGACCCCCGACTTGTCGTCCATCCCGCAGACGTTGTACTCACAGCCCGACAGGATGGTGAGCCCGTCGATCTCTCCGCCCTCATGGTAAGCCCAATGGTCGGTGATGGCGATGGCATCGTAGCCCGCCGCCTTGTAGATGGCGGCAGCCTCCTCGGGGGGCTTTCGGCCGTCGGAGAGGGTGGTATGGGTATGCAGGCCGATCTTAAGGCGGCGCTTGTTATTCATATCGGTAAACATAACAAAGTTTCCCTTTCGTTTCAAATTCCCGTATATTATAGCACAGTTCGAAGGATTTGGCAATGGGTCAAGAAAATTTTGTCAATCAAACAGCGGCCAGCGTATGCTTGACTTCCATATAATCATTCACAATACTCCACACAAAATTCTACCAACTGGCTCACAATTCGATAATCTCGCTCGGATAATTTTGCTATTTTCTTGGATAATTCGTTTTCACTTTGCTCCCCCGTTAAAATATAATCGGTACTTACTTGCAAAATTTGGCATAATTTCAGGAGGTTGTCAATTCGGATAGCCTTATTCCCGCGCTCCAAGTTGGAAATCATCTGAATGGAAACCTCCATCATGTCCGCTACCTGCTCCTGTGTATACCCCATCGCCCTGCGCCTGTTGCTGATTCGATTTCCAATATCAACCAAAAGTTTGTTCATATCATCGCCTCCTATGAATCTTTAGATTCATTATATAAAACTTTTGTTGAAATTTTAAGCACTTAGGGGTTGACTTTTTTAATCTTTAGGTGTATAATATGAGTATGGAGGTGATATTATGATTAGTACTTTGAAAGAAATCGAAAAATTAGAAACCAGAAAACAAATTTTATCAGAGTGTATCGCACGAGCGCCGCAATACAAATCTCGCATAAAAAGTTGTGTTTCTCCTCCGTCAAAGCCCTCTCCACCGAATGACACAATAAAACCAATTCCAAATTATAATGAAAAAGAGTATGTTAAAAAAGCCAAAGAGGAAGAAACCAGTTTGAGTGGATTTCGACAAGGTTGTATTGTAATCGGTCTATGGATGGCTGGCTCGGTAATCGGTCTTATTTTGTGTTGGATTCCCTGGCTATTGGCAATTTTAAGTTGGCCTTTCTCTATTTTTTATACGCGAAAACGAGCCTATCAGATCTATCTGACCGAATGTCAGGAGCTTGAACGCCATAACAACAAAATTCGCAATTGGATAGCGGAATACAATCGTAAATCTGCAGAATATTCCCATAGATTAGAAGAATATCAACAACAGCAACAACTTCTTCCCCAAAAATTAGTTTTTGTTGATAACCTTGTAACATCAATGCAAAAAGAGCAGAAGGATATCGATGAAAAGTTACGCCTTGCTTATATAACCGTAAATGCCCCTTTTTTCGCAAGAGGGTTTATACCCGTTCATGCCATGCTTCTTTATATCAGCAACAAGCAGGCTTCAACATATGAAGATGCTCTACAACTTTTCGATGAAGAAATCACAGCTGGTAAAATCAACCTATCTCTTGACGAAGCAAAACGGTATAGAAAATTTCCCGACAAAAGTATGATGCATGTCATGGAACAAATTCTACTATGTGAAGAAAAGGCCGATAGAATATACGATAAATTAGATCAATATTTTACAAATGACAATTTCAGTACAGACTATGCGAAATTTCAGGATACCGTCATACCCACATAAAAAAGGAACTAAAATATGAGCGAAAAAAAATACGAAATTGATTATAACCAATACACAGACAAATACGAAATAACAGAGGTTGATACGCCATCGTATGATTACACACCTAATACAGATCCGACATTCCGAGAGAAACTGCACGATAAACTTATAAATATGAGTCGTGCAGGGAAAATCATTTTGACTTTTTTCTTTAATTTGTACGGCAGCCTATTTCGACTCAGTTCAAACACAGCTATTGGTTTTTTAATCGGCTTGGCCGATCTTATCGCCGGAAAAATCATGATGATTTGGGGTCCTTTCATGATTCTTACCGGAGAAATCTTTGACGATGCCGCTTCAAATATCCGTTATGAGGTAACCACCGACATAAATGGCGCAGAAATAATAGATGCCGAAGCATATGAAATGAGTGAAAACATACTTACCTCCAGCGGTATAGATGAAATAGCTTTACTTTTTATTTGCCTTCTGCCTCTAATCATCTACATGGTTGACGTTATCTCCGTCCTCAAAACGAACACCATTGTTCTTCTCGGCGACAAAAAATACCCGAACTACTCCGACTACAAAAAAACTCACAAATAATTAAAAAAGCCAGTCGTAAGAATTCTCTCCTCGCGACTGGTTTCATTTTACTTATAACACCTTACTCAACAATCGCAATCGCCTCCACCTCAACCAACACTCCCTTGGGGAGCGCCTTCGCCGCCACGCAGGAGCGGGCAGGGTTGGTGGTGAAGCAGGTCGCATAGACCTCGTTGAACACGGCGAAATCCGCCATATCCGAAAGGAAACAGGTGGTCTTGATCGCGCTTGCGGGCGAGCTTCCCGAGGCCTCCAGAACGGCGGTCAGGTTCTTCATGACCTGCTCGGCCTGAGCGCGGATATCCTCCCCCACCACGAGTCCCGTGGCGGGATCCAGGGGGATCTGCCCCGAGGTGAACACAAGATTTCCGCAAATGATCGCTTGTGAATAGGGGCCGATGGCGGCAGGCGCGTTCGGTGTTTGAACAATCTTTCGCATATATTTTCTCCTTTGTAGAACGCAGGGGGATCCCCTGTATACGCCCCGACAAGTAGCAAGGCGCTCCCCGTGATTCCAGGAAGCGCCTTGCCATACGAGGACAACGGATTCGATTACTTATTCAGCTTTGCGTACAGAGCTCCGTAGGCAGCGCAAGCGCGGTAGTCCTGACCCTCAAGGTCACTGCCGAAGGCATTCCAAGCGGCGGGACGGAAGATATCGGCTGCGGGCACGTTGTGCATACAAACGGGGATGCGGAGCATGGAGCAGAGGGTGATGAGGTCTGCGCCGATGTGGCCGTAGCTGATGGCGCCGTGGTTTGCGCCCCAGTGGTTCATCACGTCATAGGCGGTCGCGAAGGGAGAGCCCTCCTTACCGTCGCAACGGGGCGCGAACCAGGTGCAAGGCCAGGTGGGGTCGGTGCGATCCCACAGGATCTTGTTGACGTCGGCAGGCAGGTTGACCGTCCAGCCCTCGGCGATCTGGATCACGGGACCCAGACCCTTGACCCAGTTCAAGCGAGCCATGGTGCAGGGGATCTCGGCCTCGGTGACAAAGTGAGAGGAGAAGCCGCCGCCGCGGAAGTAGCCGCAATCAGCAGGACACCAATCCGCATTGGCCAGGATGTTCTTCTTGTCCTCCTCGGTGACCTCATACCAAGGCTTGACGGTGGGATTGCCGTTCTCGTCGGTAGCGCGGGCGTTGTAGTCCAGCGCGGCGGCGCCCGAGTTGATGAGGTGGATGAAGCCGCCTGCATCCTTGGCGTGACCCTCGAGGGTGTAGCCTGCGGCGCGGGTCAGAGCGTCCTGAGACCAGTAGGTACGGACGTCAGCGAAGAGCTGGGCGCGGTTGGTGAGCAGCTTCATGAGCAGCATGGTCGCGCCGTTGAGGGTATCGTTCTCGGTAGCCACCACCAGAGGCTCGCGGGTACCGCTCCAATCGAAGGAGGAGTTGAGGATGGACTCGGTGAAGTCGGCGTTGGGGTATTCGTCGGTCCACTGACGCTGACCCTGGAAGCCGCCGGCGATGGCGTTATGACCAACGGACTCCTCGAGGCAGCCCTCGGGCAGGTTGGCGTTGCCCAGCATCAGATCCTTGACGATGATGGCGCACTTGACGGTGAACTCCCAATCGGCCTCCTTCTCCTCGGGGGTCTTGCGCAAAAAGTCGGGGTTCTTATCAAAGCCCTCGGGGCAGTTCTCCTTGACCCAAGCCAGAGCGCGCTCGTACTCAGCCTTGTCGTAGATGCCCTTGTTCATGCGGCGGAGCACCTCGACCTCGTCCACGGACTCGACGCGCATACCCAAGTAGTCCTCAAAGAAATCGGGGATGATCTGGGAGCCGGCAATACCCATGCAAAGGGAGCCGATCTGGAGATAGGACTGGCCTCTCATGGAAGCCACGGCCACAGCGGCGCGGCCGAAGCGGAGCAGCTTATCCTGCACGTCGGCGGGGATATCGGTGTCGGTCATGTCCTGTACGTCATGGCCATAGATACCGAAGGCGGGCAGACCCTTTTGAGCATGGGCGGCCAAAACGGCGGCGAGATAGACCGCACCGGGACGCTCGGTGCCGTTGAAGCCCCAGACGCCCTTGATGGTGTCGGTGGCCATATCCATAGTCTCGGAGCCGTAGCACCAGCAGGGGGTGACGGTCAGGGTGATGGCCACGCCCTCGCGCGCGAACTTCTCGGCGCAGGCGGCGGCCTCGGCGACACGGCCGATGGTGGTGTCTGCAATGACGACGCGGACGGGGGTACCGTCGGAGTAGCGCAGGTTCTCCTCAAACAGCTTGGCCGCAGACTTGGCCATATTCATGGTCTGAACCTCCAGCGACTCACGAACGCCCAGGGCGCCGCGGCGACCGTCGATGGTGGGGCGTATACCGATAGCGGGATACTGTTTCATGGTAGTGTTCCTCCAATATGAATGTAAATTTAACATTTGACGGATTGCTTTTTTTCCGTCTTTTTGGTATAATAGGGATCAGACGACGCGCGCATAGGCCGTCATCTGTCATTATACCATATATTTTCCATTTTCGCAAGATGTTTTTGAAATTTTTGTATAAAAGATTCACCTCATATCAAAGGAGGCTCTGCCATGATCATCAAAGGCCTGCAAAAGCTCACTCTGCTGGATTTTCCCGACAGGATGGCCTGTACCCTGTTCACCTTCGGGTGCAATTTCCGATGTCCCTTCTGCCACAACGCGTCCCTTGTGCTGGCTGACCGCGCCGACGAGAGCGTCATGCCCGAGGAGGAATTCTTCACCTTTCTCGCCCGCCGCAAGGGAATGCTGGAGGGGGTCTGTATCACGGGCGGTGAGCCTACCCTGCAACCCGATCTCCCCGCTTTCATTTCCCGCATCAAGGACATGGGCTACGCCGTCAAGCTGGACACCAACGGCTACCGTCCCGCCGTCCTCCGCGGCCTCGTCGAAGCGGGACTACTGGATTACGTAGCCATGGACATCAAGAATTCCCTTCCTCTCTACGGCGAGACCGTGGGCATCGCCCATTTTGACACCGCTCCCGTGGAAGAGAGCATGGATTACCTCATGGAGCGCCCCGTCCCCTTCGAGTTCCGTACCACGCTGGTGCGCGGGTTCCACACCGTGGAAAGCGTACGCGCGATGGGAAAACGGCTGGCGGGCAACGAGCTTTTCTTCCTCCAAGCCTTCAAGGACTCGGGGGATCTCATCCGCTCCGGCATGGAGGGCATCCCCCCCGAAGAAACCCGGGCGATGCTGAACGCCCTGCGCGAGAGTATACCAAATGCACAAATCCGTGGGGAGTGACACTATATATAGTGCTAAAAATTAGAAAATCGTCAACATTTTGTGTTTTTGCTATTGACAAATCCCTTCCGATGCTGTATACTATGTGTACGCCTTATGCAGGTTCGCGGGGATCTTCAGCTCCCCGTTCACATAACCAATCCAAAAAATCCAAGGAGGAACACCTATGTACACCGTACTCAAGCGTGACGGACGCATCATCAATTTCGATATTCAAAAGATCGCCAATGCCATCAAGCTGGCATTTGACGCGCAGGAGCGTAACTATAATCAGGATATCATCGACTTCCTCGCCCTGAAGGTCACCGCTGACTTTGAGCCCAAGATCAAGGATCACTCCATCGCCGTGGAGGATATTCAGGACAGCGTGGAGCGCGTGCTCAGCCTGGCAGGCTACGACGACGTGGCCAAGGCCTACATTCTCTACCGCCGCCAGCACGAGAAGATGAGAAACATGAACTCCACCATGCTGGACTACAAGGCCATCGTGGATTCCTACGTCAAGGATCTGGATTGGCGCGTCAAGGAGAACTCCACCGTCACCTACTCCGTCGGCGGTCTGATCCTCTCCAACTCCGGCGCCATCACCGCCAACTACTGGCTGTCCGAGGTCTACGACGACGAGATCGCCAACGCTCACCGCAACGCCGACATCCACCTCCACGACCTGTCCATGCTGACCGGTTACTGCGCGGGCTGGTCTCTCAAGCAGCTCATTCAGGAGGGTCTGGGCGGTATCACCGGTAAGATCACCTCCGCCCCCGCCAAGCACCTCGCCACCCTCTGCAACCAGATGGTCAACTTCCTGGGTATCATGCAGAACGAGTGGGCAGGCGCGCAGGCCTTCTCCTCCTTCGACACCTACCTCGCCCCCTTCGTCAAGGTT
>JAZQXS010000113.1:0-2962 GCA_045633025.1 Eubacteriales bacterium
CGGTGGAGGGTTTGGTGAAGGAAACACCGACAAAGGTGATCACTCCACCAAGGGCATCAAGGCGGCGAACGAGATCGTTATCAACAACGGAACGGTTAATATTAAATCCTATGACGATGCCATTCACGCAAACAACGATACTACACTTGAAAATGGGGCGTCACCTCTCGGCAACGTGACGGTAAACGGCGGTAATATTACCGTGTACTCAAATGATGACGGACTTCATGCCGACGGTACGCTCAATATCAAAGCGGGTACGGTCAGCGTAACCAACGCTTACGAAGGGCTCGAAGGAACGCAGGTGAGTATTTCGGGTGGCTACGTTTCAGTCAATTCCAAGGATGACGGTATCAACGCCACCACAACAACGGGCGTGGCAATCGCTATCAGTGGCGGTACGGTATATATTTACTGTACGGGTGATGGCATCGATTCCAACAGCCGCACCTCGTATCAAGGAATCGTATTCTCGGGCGGTAATACCGTTGTGATCTCCAACTCAAGCGGAAACTCCGCCATCGACTCCGAGCAGGGATATGCCTATGAGGGTGGTTCGGTAATTGCCATCATGCCTCGCGGCGGTATGTCAAACGAAGCAACGCACTGTCAGAGCTTTTCAAGTGTTGGAAAATCCACACAAATGTCCTTGATCAAGGATAGCTACCTTATAGCAGAAATCGGCGGTGGCACGGCAACCGTTAAAATGCCTGCGTCGATCAATGCACTCGTTATTACGCTTGGGGATAGCTCGCCGAGTATTACAACCGAATCCTCGGCAAATGTAACGCTCGATGAAAACGGCGTGGCGTGGAATTAACAATATCAACTTGATACAACGAACATTTTATGTTATAATATTTATACCCTCTCCGTCACGCCACAGGCGTGCCACCTCTCCCACGGGGCGAGGCTTGTAATGGTCTTTGCTTGGGTATTTTATGATAGGCTCCCCTTGGGGGGAGCTCCCGACGGAGTCGGGTGAGAGGGGTTCAACACAGCACAACGAAGGAGGCGCGGATATGCGGATTTTAATTGCAGAGGACGATCCTAAATTGCTCAAAAGCCTTGTGCATATATTTGAACTGAATCATTACGCGGTGGACGGCGTGGATAACGGAAACGATGCTTTTGACTTTGCCTCCTCGGACGAATATGACGGACTTGTGCTTGACATTATGATGCCCGGAACGGACGGCGTGACCTTGCTGAAAAAGCTCCGCGCGAACGGTATCACCACGCCTGCGCTCTTTCTGACGGCGAGAACCGAGATCGACCAAAGAATTGAAGGGCTTGATGCAGGGGCTGACGATTATCTCCCCAAGCCCTTCTCAACGGGTGAGCTGCTTGCCCGTGTCCGTGCGATGCTTCGCAGAAAGGACAATTTCACGCCCGATCTGCTCACGTTTGAAAAGCTGACACTCAACCGTTCCACCTACGAGCTTGTTTACGACGGCAAAACCCAAGCCCTCAGCGGCAAGGAATTTCAGGTGATGGAGATGCTGAAGCAGAATCGTGGCGTCATCGTTACCGCCGAGCAGTTTATTACGCATATCTGGGGCTGGAATACCGACGTGGATACGAGTGTGGTATACGTTCACGTTTCCAATATCAGAAAAAAGCTCGATGCGCTTTCCGCTCCCGTAGCAATCAAGTTCGTCAAGGGCGCAGGCTATACCTTGGAGGCGACCGTATGATCTACAGACTTCAAAGGAAATTCATTCTGATATGTACCGTGTCGGTGCTTACGGTTATTGCCTTGGTATTCGGTGTTATTCTCGCGCTGAATATATCCTCAATGAACAGAAATATGGATATGTTGGCAGACCGAGTATCCGAGGGCGGCGGACGGTTTCCCGGCTCTATGGGAGCAAAGCCGCATCTCGATAAAATACCGCAAGAAAACGGACAAGGCTTTGATTTTATTACACCCGAAACACCGTTCTCAACACGCCATTTTACCGTATTTTTTGATAAGCAGGGCGAGGTGGCAAGAACCAATACCGAGTCGATCTATTCGATCACGGAGGAAGCGGCTGTCGAGTATGCGGAAAGTGTGCTTGACGATGAAGATGCAAGGGGCTGGATAGACAACTATCGGTATAAGATTTTTGCGACGGATATGGGAACAGGCGTTGTGTTCGTTGACGGCAGTATGAGCCGTTCGTCGCTGATGCAGTCGATGACCATTGCAGGCTTTGTTCTGCTCGGATGCGCCGCGCTCGTTCTGATTTTGATATTCCTACTCTCGAAAAAGGCGGTAAAGCCGATTGCCGAGAGCTATGAGAAGCAGAAGCAGTTTGTCACAGATGCAAACCACGAACTCAAAACGCCGCTGACCTTAATTCTCGCAAACCTCGATATTGCCGAAGCCGAGCTTGGACAAAACGAGTGGCTTGACGATATCCGCGCGGAAGGACACAGAATGACAGAGCTTGTGAATCAGCTTGTCGCACTCTCTCGTATGGACGAGGACGGTCATAAAATGAACGTGACCGGGGTATCCTTCGGTGAGCTTGTTGCCGATACGGTTTCCGAATTTGAGCCTCTCGCCAAGGAGCGTGGAAAAGCAATCACCGCAAGTATTGACAAAGAAATCTCCTATCTTGGTGACGAAGCGCACTTGCATCGTCTTGTCGTCATCTTGATGGACAATGCCACTAAGTATTGCGATCAGGGCGGTGAGATCACCGTAAATCTTCACAGAGGAAGAAGAACTGTTCTTGTCGTAGAAAACACCTATGCAGCAGTTGGAGAACTTGAACTGAACCGACTATTCGACCGCTTCTACCGCGCCGACAAAGCACGAAAATTCACAGGTGGCTACGGCATCGGTCTTTCAATGGCAAAGGCAATCGTCGAGAAGCATAAGGGTGAGATCACGGCGTACAAAAAGGATAGTATGCATATTGGATTTAAGGTTGTATTATAATCAAAACGAGGGCTGGCGAAATCAATCGTC
>JAZQXS010000114.1:0-4021 GCA_045633025.1 Eubacteriales bacterium
GGCACCGACGTTCATGAGTGGAAGATGGATCCCTTCGGTCTGATGCCCGTCGTCCTCGGTCACGAGGGCACCGGTGAGGTCGTCTACTGCGGTAAGAACATCGTTAAGGATACCGCCGGTAATCCCATCGGCGTGGGCGATAAGATCGTCACCTCCGTTATCTCCTGCGGCGATTGCTACAACTGCCGCATGACTCCCGGCCGCACCAACCTCTGCGCCAATCAGGGCGTTTTCGGCCTGATCGGTGACAAGAGAGGCACCGCCGAGGGCAACCGCGCCAACGGCTGGTTCGCCGATTACATGCTCATCCGCGGCGGCGAGGCCTCCGGCGCTACCTTCTTCCAGGTCAACGAGCTGAACCTCAATCAGCGCATGATCCTGGAGCTGGCCTGCGTCTGCGTCCACGCTCTGGAGAGAGGCCAGAAGACCGGCCTTCTGAACTTCGGTTCCAAGGTTCTGGTTCAGGGCTGCGGCCCCGTAGGTCTGGTCATGATCACCGTACTCCGCGCCGCCGGTATTAACCACATCATCGCGGTTGACGGCAACGAGGATCGTCTGAAGGTCGCCCAGAAGATGGGCGCCAAGACCACCATTTGCTTCAAGCGCCCCGACGAGGACACCCTGGAGAAGCGCGTGGCTAAGGTTCAGGCCGTTGCCAACGGTGTCGGCGTTGACTTTGCATACCAGTGCACCGGCGCTCCCGTGGCGGCCGCTGATATCTACGCGTACATCCGCCGCGGCGGCGGTATGTGCGAGATGGGCTTCTTCGTCAACAACGGCGAGTACTCCGTCAACCCCCACTTCGCTATGTGCAACAAGGAGATCGACATCGTCGGCTCCTGGGACTACTCCGCTGAGGACTATCCCAAGACCGTCGCCTTCCTGAAGCAGTGCCAGGAGATGAACATCCCGATCGAGGAGCTCATCACCCACACCTTCCCCCTCGAGCAGATGAACGAGGCTATGGAGACCAACGTGGCTCAGAAGGGCATCAAGATCGCCTACCTCGCTAAATAAGTAAAGGAGTTACCGATATGGCAGCTCTTGGAATGATTGAAGTGTACGGTTTCACCACCTCCGTGATCGTCGCCGATGCCTGCGCAAAGGCCGCCGACGTCAAGATCGTGGCCATCGATAAGAACAAGCCCGCCAACGCCGACAAGGTAGAGGTTCCGCTTGTCATGGTCGTAAAGTTTGAGGGAACTCCCGCCGCTGTTGAGGCCGCCCACGATGCGGGCGTAGCCGAGGCAGAGCGCCGCGGGCTGTACATCACCTCCCGCGTCATTGCGGGCTTCTCCCCCGAGGCCGAGTGGTTCGCCCACCTGCCCGCAACGGGACGGGACAAGCTCCGCAACTACACCACCGTTGACGGCAAGAAGGTATAATCCTTCCCGCCGCAACGCATACACACAAAAATCAATTTTAAGGAGAATAAAACAATGAATGAAGCTCTTGGTATGATCGAAACCCGCGGTCTCGTTGCCGCTATTGAGGCAGCCGATGCTATGGTCAAGGCTGCAAACGTAACCCTGCTGGGCTCTGAGAAGATCGGCTCCGGTCTGGTCAGCGTCATGGTTCGCGGCGATGTCGGCGCTGTCAAGGCCGCTGTTGAGGCCGGTGGCGCTGCCGCTTCCCGCCTGGGCGAGGTCGTTGCTACCCACGTCATCCCCAGACCTCACACCGACGTCAACAAGCTCCTGCCCTCCATCTAAAGAACGAGGGGTTACCCCTACCGGGGCTCTGCCCCGGCAGGGCGCTGCCCTGCACCCGCCCAAGAACCTTTTTGAAAAAAGGTTCTTGGGAATCTCCCAAAACCTTTTTGAAAAAAGGTTCTTGGGAATCTCCCAAAACCTTCAACAAGGGATTCGGAGAGGGAGATAGTTCTTGCCTACCAAACGAAAGTGAGGTTACGACAAAATGGATAAGGCAATCGCACTGCTCGAAGTACAGGCAATGGTTACCGCCATTGTGGGTCTTGACGCCATGGTCAAGGCCGCAGACGTGAAGCTGATTCACGTCGAAAAGAGACTGGGCGGTCGTCTTGTGACCGTGGTGGTCGAGGGCTCGGTATCGGCTGTTCAGGCCGCCGCCGAGGCCGGCAAGGCCGCCGCAGAAGAGGTTGGCTCTGTCAAGCTCTGCGAGGTCATCGCGCGCCCGCACCCCGAAGTCATGAAGTTCCTGCGCACCGATCCCGTCCCCTGACGGGCGGCGTTGCAAAAACGAAAAATCCCCCATATACAAACAAATTTTCTTAGGAGGAAAATATAATGAACGAAGCTCTTGGTATGGTTGAGACCAGAGGTCTTGTGGCTGCCATCGAGGCCGCCGATGCTATGGTAAAGGCTGCTAACGTAACCCTGATCGGTTCTGAGAAGATCGGCTCCGGTCTGGTCAGCGTCATGGTTCGCGGCGACGTCGGCGCCGTTAAGGCTGCCGTCGAGGCAGGCGGTGCTGCCGCTTCCCGCCTGGGCGAGGTCGTGGCTACCCACGTCATCCCCAGACCTCACACCGATGTGAACAAGCTCCTGCCCACCATCTGATGGAAGGAAGAGGGAATAGGGGGCTCTGCCCCCTCGCCCCGCTCAAGGGACTTCTTGTAAGAAGTCCCTTGAGAATCGACGATCGACGATCGTCAATCGTCAATCCCCAAGAACGTAAGGCAAATTGAAGAATGAATGTTCTCTTCACGAAAAGAGGATTTTGATTTTTCAATTTGTAACACATACAGAAAGAGGTTTTGGATCATGGATTTGAATGCAAATACGATTGAGGCCATTGTCAAGAAGGTCATCTCCGAGATGGATGCTCCTGCCGCCAAGGCAGACGATATGACCATCCCGGTGGGCATCTCCAACCGCCATATTCACCTGTCCCGCGAGGATCTGGATACCCTGTTCGGCAAGGGCTATGAGCTGACTCCCATGAAGGATCTGTCCCAGCCCGGTCAGTACGCCTGCAAGGAGCTCCTCACCATTGTCGGCCCCTCCATGCGTCCCATCGAGGGCGTGCGCGTGCTGGGTCCCATCCGCAAGGAGAGCCAGGTGGAGATCTCCGTGACCGACTCCTTCGTTCTGAAGGTCAAGCCCCCCGTCCGTGAGTCCGGCTCCCTGGAGGGCTCTGCGCCCATCACCATCATCGGCCCCAAGGGCATCGTTACCCTCAAGCAGGGCTGTATCATCGCCAACCGTCACATCCACATGAGCCCCGCCGACGGCGCCCGCTTCGGCGTGAAGGACGGCGACTACATCACCGTGGACGCCTTCAGCGGCACCAAGCGCACCCGCTGGTTCGACGTGCAGGTTCGCGTCAGCGAGAAGTTCTGCCTGGAAATGCACGTGGATACCGACGACGCCAACGCGGTCGGCTTCAAGAACGGCAGTACCGTTACCGTAGTGCGCGATTGACATAAGAAAAGAACGGAGTACATCATGCTCAAAGGAAAAGTTGTGGGAACCATCGTGTCCACCAATAAATTCGACTCTCTGCGGGGCTACAAGTTCCTGGAGATCCAGCTTAAGGAAAATGACGTTTTGACCGACCGCTATATCATCGCCGTGGACCGCAGCATCAGCGCGGGTATCGGAGAGGATGTCCTGGTGGTTACGGGCTCCTCTGCCCGCGCCGCCGTGGGCGATATGAACGCCCCCGTGGACGCCGTGGTCGCCGGTATCATCGACAAGCTGCAATTTTAATCCCGAATAATCTTGAAAGAGGTACTGCAATATGTCCGACTTGAAACAATTACTGCAAGAAAACGGTGTTGTCGGCGCAGGCGGCGCAGGCTTCCCCTCCTACTGCAAGCTGGCCGAGGGTGCCGATACCCTGCTCATCAACGCCGTTGAGTGCGAGCCCCTGCTCTATACCAGCTATACCCTCCTGCAAGAGCGCATCCGCGACATCGTCGTCGGTATGCGCGCCGTCATGGAGTACGCGCATATCCCGAGAGGCCTCATCGCCGTAAAGGATTACCGCGCCGCTAAGCTGGGATACAGCGACGGCCAGGAGCTGGCCCCCGGCGTGT
>JAZQXS010000115.1:0-1870 GCA_045633025.1 Eubacteriales bacterium
CCGATTTGTCCGTAGCGCACTTGACAAAACCAGTCCTTTATGGTATAATATCTAAGGAATTTGGTTTCTGCGACTGACGGATAATTGTGGGCGCAACCACAGTGGAACAGAAATCTGCAAGGGAGCCGAGGCGCCGCCCGCTCCTTCATACTTGCCGACCGTCTGGGCACACCTATCTCGTCAAGAGCATAGGTGTGCCCATATATTTTTGGATACGCTTCCGGATCCTATAACCAACTATCAACATGGAGGATTGAACATGAAAAAAGTCGGAATTATCATGGGCAGTGACAGCGATCTGCCTATCGTCCGCAAGGCTATGGATATGCTGGACGCCTTTGGCGTTCCTCACGAGGTGCATATCTACTCGGCGCACAGAACCCCCGACGAGGCGGGGGTGTTCGCCGCTCAGGCTCGTGAGGAGGGCTTCGGCGTCCTCATTTGCGCCGCCGGTATGGCCGCCCATCTGGCCGGCGCCATCGCCGCCCGCACCTCTCTTCCCGTGATCGGTATCCCCTGCAAGTCCTCCAATCTGGACGGCATGGATGCCCTGCTCTCCACCGTTCAGATGCCTACGGGCGTTCCCGTGGCTACCGTCGCCATCAACGGCGCCGCCAACGCCGCCCTGCTGGCGATTCAAATCCTGGGCGTGGCCGACGCTGATCTGGCCGCCAAGCTGGACGAGAAGAAGGCCAAGGATGCCGCCGCCGTCCTCGCCAAGGACGCCGCTCTTCAGGCAGAGCTCAACGCCTGATTCGGTTCGAAACCCGAAGGGTTTTGCACCGCTATTATTCATTTTCCCGCACCACCAACGCCAATACCAAGGAGAAAAATTTATGGGTGGATTTTTTGGCATTACCTCCACGAAGGATTGCTTACTCGACGTGTTCTTCGGAACCGACTACCACTCCCACCTGGGAACCCAGCGAGGCGGCCTTGCCGCCTATGACCCCGAGATCGGTCTGCAACGCAAGATCCACAGCATTACCAATGCCCCGTTCCGCACCAAGTTCGAGAATATCTTCGATGAAATGTCGGGCATCGCGGCCATCGGCTGTATCAGCGACACCGATCCTCAGCCCATGCTCATTCGCTCCCATCTGGGCACCTACGCGATCTGCACCATCGGTCTCATCAACAATGCGCAGAATCTCATTGACCTCTATTTTGAGGGAAGCCGCGGTCATTTTGACGCTATGACGGGCGGCCGCGTCAACACCGTTGAGCTGGTGGCGGCGCTCATCGACCAAAAGGCCAGCTTTGCTGAAGGAATCAAGTTCGCGCAATCCGTCATCGACGGAACCTGCTCCATCCTCATCCTCAAGCAGGACGGACATCTCATCGCCGCCCGCGACAAGGTAGGACGTATCCCCGTCATCGTGGGGAAGGGCGAGGACGGGTACAGCGTGACCTTTGAGTCTTTTGCGGCCTTGAAATTGGGATACGAGCCGGCGCGCGAGCTTGGCCCCGGGGAGATCGTGGAGCTGTCTCCCTCCGACGGCATCGTCCAATTGAGCGCTCCCGGCAAGGAAATGAAGATGTGCGCCTTCCTGTGGTCCTACTACGGATACCCCACCTCCAACTATGAGGGGATCAACGTGGAGGTCATGCGCTACCGCAACGGCGAGATCATGGCGGAGCACGACATGGAAGTCGGGAACGCTCCGGATCTGGATTACGTCAGCGGCGTGCCCGATTCGGGTACCCCCCATGCCATCGGCTACTCCAACAAGTCTACCGCCGCCTTCGCACGTCCCTATATCAAGTATACCCCCACCTGGTCGCGGAGCTTCACCCCCCAGAAGCAATCGGATCGCGCCAAGGTGGCTCGTATGAAGCAGATCCCCATTCATGAGCTGATCGAGGGCAA
>JAZQXS010000116.1:0-1775 GCA_045633025.1 Eubacteriales bacterium
CATAATTTCATCATCCGCCCCGCCACTGAAGCCGATGCCGAGGCTTTGGTTGAAATATATGCCCCCTACGTATTGGGGACAGCCATCACCTACGAGTATGAGGTTCCCTCCCCCGCCGAGTTCCGCCGCCGCATCGAGACCTATTCCCAAAAGTTTCCGTATCTCGTCGCTGAGGCTGACGGCATTCCGCTGGGCTACGCCTACGCCGCCCCGCTCGGAAGCCGCCCCGCCTTCGATTGGTCGGTGGAGACCGCCATCTATATCCGCGAGGACTGCAAGGGCGGTGGCATCGGACGCGCTCTCTACGAAAAGCTGGAGGACATTCTCCGTCTTCAGGGCATCCGCACCATGACGGCCGCCGTAGCCACGGTCTCCCACGAGGATCCCTACCTCACAAACGCCAGTCTCTCCTTCCATCTCCGCATGGGATTCACCCCCGTGGGCACCTTCCGTAACTGCGGATGTAAGTTCGGGCGATGGTACGATCTGACCTGGTTGGAGAAGGCCATCGGAGGGTATGAGGAGGAGCCGCCGCATCCCAAAAATATAGAAGAAGTTCGAAAACAGCTTAAAAGAGGAACAGAACCATGAATAAGACAAAATGGCTTGAGATCCATCATGCCTTTTGGGCGTTAGAGTCCTCTGATCTGCCCGAGGAAAACACGATGGTCATTCCTTGGATGACCTGCACGACAGACGGATTTGTCTATGGTTGGGATGAAACATGGACGCATTTTTGGGAAAAGGGTGATACCGGCAAGGAGATTGAATGGCTAAAGATCAAGCTCACCCCCAAAAATCGTGCTACCGTGCTGGCTATCCTCAAAACGATCCACGTCCCCGGAGAAGTCACCGATCAAGAGGCGACTGTGTACGGATATCGAACGGATGTGGATTATATCTGATTCACAATACCCACCCCCTACAGCTCGTTTATGGGGCTATGCTATTTACGGACAGGCCTGCCCCTACAAAATCTTGGCATACAGAAACCCGCGCCATCCCATAATCGGGACAGCGCGGTTTTTTATGAGCCTTATCCTGTTTGAAAGTTCTTGAAAGGGGGCGCGGGGGGAATCTTCTTCCAAGAAGATTCCCCCCGCAAAATTCATATTCGATTCGCCCTGAATTACTTCACGGAATTGCTCTTTTCCTTCTGAATGACGTCGTGTGCGCCGCCCTCCACGATAGAGGTAGCGGAAACCAGAGTCAGCACAGCCTTCTCTTGAAGCTCAGGGATCGACAGAGCGCCGCAGTTGCACATGGTGGACTTGACCTTAGCCAGGGACATAGCTACGTTATCCTTCAGGCTACCGGCGTAAGGAACGTAGGAGTCCACGCCCTCCTCGAAGGACAGCTTCTTGTCGCCGCCCAGATCGTATCTCTGCCAGTTACGGGCGCGGGCAGAGCCCTCACCCCAGTACTCCTTGTAGTAAGTACCGCCGATGGAGACCTTGTTGGAGGGAGACTCGTCGAAGCGGGCAAAGTAACGACCCAGCATGACGAAGTCGGCGCCCATGGCCAGGGACAGGGTGATGTGGTGGTCATAAACGATACCGCCGTCGGAGCAGACGGGGATGTAGATACCGGTCTCCTCATAGTAACGGTCGCGCTCCTGGCAGACCTCGATCAGCGCGGTAGCCTGACCGCGGCCGATACCCTTGGTCTCACGGGTGATGCAGATGGAACCGCCGCCGATACCGACCTTGATGAAGTCAGCGCCGCAATCAGCCAGGAAGCGGAAGCCTGCGGCATCCACCACGTTACCTGCGCCA
>JAZQXS010000117.1:0-6765 GCA_045633025.1 Eubacteriales bacterium
TTACAACTATGACGACCGTAAGTACGGCGTGATCGCGGGCGGCTGCGCGACCATGGAGCCCTGCTGGAAAACCGGCTCCAATCCCCACGCCATGGACGTTTTGTTCCGCACCTACTACGAGAATCCCTGCCTGACCCAGGCCCACGTCACCACGGGACAGGAGAACAGCTTCGGCTGGGGTATGACCGAAAAGGGCTACCGCCTCCAGGCCAAGATGCTGTATGAATGGCAGAAGGCCGGTAAACTGGTGGTGGAGAAGCTGGGCGATACCGGTGCCGATATGCGGAGAACCGCGGTCATGACTCCCGCTGTCGCCCTGACGGCCTATGAGGACTGGGCGCATGACGGGTCGGAACCCGAAAAGGTATGCAGAACCGTGTGGTACAACTGCGTGAATTACCGCGCGAACCTGTTTTTGCAGGGAAGCAGGCTCTTCTTCCGTGATATCTATAAATTCGATGACCGCTATACCGAGCGGTACATGGACAAGACCTGTGAGGCATGGGACGCCCTCTATGACAATCTGCCTATGGTCAACGGACGGCTCCAAAGCTGTGACGGACGGGATGCCGTGCTGGCATTCGAGCTCCCCGTCTCCGCCGAGGGCTTTACCTGCGTGGAGCAGGAGCAGACCCTGGAGGTGCAGATCCGCTTTGAGAACGGCGAGACGGGTCAAATCCGGCTGTCTCCCGAAGGCATTTCCTTGGAGGGCTGCGGGGCGCTGACTTACATTGTGGGCGAGTCCCCGGATACCGTGACGGCCTATGAGGACGGCGCGTTCCGCTTTGTGCACAATCAGTATGCCTATGAGATCCCTGCGAGCGGATGCCGTGTGGAGTCTGCCGAGAATGGATATGCGCTGATCCCCGAGGAGAGCGCCATGTGTTTGGACATGAACCGGAGGTAATCGTATTTCGACGGGTTCCTCTCGCGCTTTTGTCAAACAGGAAACACGAAAAGGAGAGATCACATGGATATTCGCAGGTATACCGTTCCCGACTACAAGGGGCGGGACACGAGGGACGCGGTGATTCCCAAGATGCAGGAGATCCTGAACAACATCAAGCAGAAGGGCATTGCCTACATCAACCGCCGCGAGTGCGTGACAGGCTACGCCATCAAGGAGCTGTACGATTGGGATCTGTATTTTGAGACGCTGTTTCTGTCCCACGTAGGCGTGGCGAAATACTGCCGCAACAACGTGGAGACCTTTCTGGACATCCAGCAGGAGAACGGCTACATCTCCCGCGCGGCGGTGAACCGCCGTGAGACTCAGCATTTCAAACCCTTTCTGGCGCAGACCGCCCTTTTGGGATGCCGTCAGCTCGACGATTTCCGCTGGCTCATGGGAGAGCGGTACTACCCCCGCCTCCAAAAATATCTGGAATACTGGTTCAGCCTCGACAGCGACGGCAACGGACTTTGTTACTGGGACGGCTCGGATCACAGCGGTATGGATAACCAGGGACGCCGATTGGGCTACGTCAACGTCAACGAGTTTGAGGGCGTGGATCTGAACTGCTATCTGGTTCGTGAGCTGGAGGCCATGGCCGAGATCTCCCGCGAGATCGGGAGGGGGGAGGAGGCCGCCTCCTATGCGGCTCACGCCGAGACGCTGAAGACTCGCATCAATGAGGTGTTCTGGGACGAGGAGGACGGCTTCTACTACGACCGAAGCGAGAAAACAGGGGCGCTCAATAAGGTGAAATCCGTGGCGGGCTTTATCCCCCTGTGGGTAGGCGCGGCCACGCCTGAGCGTGCCGAGCGGCTGGTCAAGGAGCATCTCTGCAATCCCGACGAGTTCTGGACGAGGTATCCCGTGGCCACCTGGTCGAAGTCCGAGCCCGATTACCGTCAGGAAAAGAGAGGGAACGAGTCTACGTGGATGGGCGCTACCTGGATCCCCACCAATTACATGGTGTTCCGCGGGCTTGTGCGGTACGGGTTTACCGACGTGGCGGCGGAGCTGGCCGATAAGACCTTCGAGCTGGTGGTCAGCGAGGTGGATCTGCGGGAGTACTACAACGGCGAGACCGGCGCGGGGCAGGGACTCTCTCCCTTCTGGGGCTGGAGCAGTCTGGGCTACCTCATGAAGGCTGAGCTGGAGGCGGGCTTCTGCCACAGCGACCTGCATAACACGGAATTCGTTACGTTGGATGGGGTTGAATTTTGAAAGAGGATATTCACACCATGTATATGGTATAATTGCACAAGATGCAAAACAAAAGGGAGAACGAATATGAAATTGAAACGAACCGTAGCCGCGCTGTTGGCGGCTGTAACGATGGCTGGTTCTTTGGCCGCCTGTGCCGAGACTGACCAACCGAACAACGAGAGCCAACCGGACACCCAGGCCGCCGAGACCGAGGCGGATACGGGGATACGGGATAATCTCCCCTCGACACTGAATTACGGGGGTGAGGAGATCACCTTTATCAGCCGATACCTGGAGGGCTGGACCTCGGGCGAAATCGCCGTTCCGGATATTAAGAGCGAGCCCGTCAACGATGCGGTGTTCGAGCGGAACAAGGATGTGGAGTCCCGCTTGAACGTCAAGATCAACAGTATCGAGAATGACGGCAACAACGAGCACGAGGTCGTCAGTAAGGTATCCACCGCCGTCAAGGCAGGTACCCATGAGTATGACGTCATGGCCGCCGCCTGCTACGCCGCGCTTCCCGAGACCTTGAACGGCTCCTTCGTGAATCTGCGCTCCTCGGATCTGACATATCTGGACTTTGAGAAGCCTTGGTGGTCTCAGGGCTTCAATGACGTGATGGAGTATTCGGATACGCAATTCGTCATTACCGGTGACGCCCTCATAACGCTGTACCGTATGGCGTTTGTTACGGTTTTTAACCAGAAGCTGTTTGACGATGCGGATCAGACCTACCTGTATGAGTACGTGGACAACGGCACGTGGACGCTGGATCAGCAGATCTCGATGGTGCCCCTGTTCCATCGGGATAACGGAAACGGTGTGCAGGACGATCAGGGAGACGTGTACGGATTTGTCACCGGCACCGTCGCCAGTGTAGATGGATACTGGAGCTCCTGCCGCGTGGATATCATTAAGAAGAATGAGGACGGCATATACGAGGTGGTGCTGGATCTGGATAAGATCCACGGATTAGCCGATAAGCTGCTCAAGCTGTACCATGAAACCGACGGCGCCAGCCGGATTATCACGACGGGCGGCTACGCCGGGTACGACGAGATCCGCGACCTGTTTTCCGTAGGCAACGCCGCTATGGCTACCCTCCACATCATGGCTCTGGAGAGTGCGTCTATGCGGAAGATGGAGGATAAGTACGGCGTGGTGCCCATGCCCAAGTACGACGAGAAGCAGGATGGCTACAACACCCTGCTCCACGATCAATTCACAGTATTCGCCGTTCCCACCACCGTGGTGGGAGAGCGGCTGAGCATGGTGAGCGCTGTGCTGGAGGCCATGGGCTCGGCCAGCTACCGCATCGTCAAGCCTGCCTACTACGAGACGACCCTCCGTACCAAGCTGGCGCAGGATCCTCAATCCGCCGAGATGATGGATATCATTATCCGCAATATCTACATTGACGCAGGTATCATTTATACCGGCTCGCTTCCCGGTTATCAAGGCGCTCTCCGAGAGCTGGTGGTCAACAAGCAGAACGACGCGGTCTCCCGCTTCACGGTCAGAAACAAGACCGCGAAAAAGAGCCTGAACGAAATAGTCAATAAGCTGGATGGCCTGGCCAATAGGTGATCCATACAGGCAATATCAAGCCCGCCATTCCGTTTTGTACGGGGTGGCGGGCTTCTGTGAGGACGGCTTCGGGGAAATTTTGTATTATACTACTCTCTTATAAAAAAACTTGAGTTCTTCGTAGGGGCGTTCTTGGAACGCCCGCGGGCGACCCGCCGCTTGCGGCATGTCGCCCCTACCGAGGAGTTGTTCAATATTTCTATCAGAGAATAGTATTATTTTTCCAAATCCCCTTGCAAATCCACGGAGGATTTGCTATAATAAAGTAAAACTTGAATCCGAAAGGAGATTTCGATATGAACAACTGTTTGATTCACAATGCCCGTGTATATAATTCGCTGACCCGCAGCTTCTATGAGGGCTCGGTGCTGGTCATGAACGGCAAGATCGCCATTCTTCACCGCGGGGACGTGACGGATGCGCCTGCGGGCGTGGAGCGGTACGACGCCGAGGGGCGCATGGTGATCCCCGGTCTGGTGGATATCCATACCCATGGCCGCGCAGGCGGCGATTTCAACACCGCCGATCTGGATATGATGGTCAAGATGGCCGAGTCCTACCTGGACAGCGGCGTGACCACCGTTCTGCCTACGCTGGCTTCGGCCGCCATGGAGTCGCTGGAGCATTCCATTGATCTCATCAATCAGCTCTACGACGAGTCGGCCGCCTCCGAGGGCAAGCTTGCGCACGTGGCGGGTACCCATCTGGAGGGGCGCTACCTCAACGTGAAGCGCCGCGGCGCCCATGCGGCAGACCTGCTGGTGGCGCCTGATCCCGACGAGATGGAGTCGCTGATCACCCGCATGAAGGGCGCTCGCCATATCTCGGCGGCGCTGGAGCAGGAGGGCGGCGAGGAGGCGCTGGCGCGGGCTCTGTCCCTGGGCGCTACGGTCAGCCTCGGTCACAGCGACGCCAACTATGAAACAGCGTCGGCGCTGATCGCCAAGGGCGTGACCGGTATGACCCACACCTTCAACGCCATGCCTCCCCTCCACCATCGGGACGGCGGCGCGGTGGCGGCCGGGCTTCTGTCGGATACCGCCTACTGTGAGATGATCTGCGACGGCTTCCACATCGCGCCCCATATGGTCAAGCTGGCTTACCGCTTGGCCGGCCGCCGTCTGACTCTCATCACCGACTCCATGGAGGCTACGGGCTGTCCCGACGGAGAGTATTCCATTGCCGGTAATCCCGTGACGGTGAAGGACGGCAAGGCGCGCACCCATGACGGCGCGATCGCAGGCAGTACTCTGACCATGTGGGAGGCGGTACAGAATCTCAAGGCCTTTGCCGGCGCAACGCTGGAGGATGCTGTCTACGCCGCCACCATGGCGCCCGCGCTGGAGGCTGGATTAGATACCGAGGTGGGCTCCATTGAGGTGAACAAGCGCGCAGACCTGCTGATTTTGAATCCCGACGAGACCGTTGGCCGCATCATGTGCGGCGGCTACTGGCATAATTGATGGATGCGCACAAGATGACTGCGACGGCCGCCTCGCCCACCTCTGTGAGCGTACAAGCGCGCGCCGCCGGATACCGTCGGCAGGCGCGGGCGGTTCTGGACAGCGCGGGCGTTCGTTTGAAATTGATCCTTGCCGTAATCTTCCTTCTGGTCGTGGCCATTGGCCTGTACATGGCGGCGACAGGGCTGTATGCGATTGGCTATGTGCTGGTCGGGGAGGCTTTGTGGCTGGACGCGGCGGCGTATGGCTTGATGGGAGTACTGGGCGTTACGGTGCTCCTGCCGCTGGCGGCCTCGGCGTATCGGCTGGCTTGTCTGGCCGTGGCGGGCGTTGCGGATTCGGAGCGGAGCGTGTACCAGATCCTGTATCCATTTACCTCCCGACGCGCCTACGGGCGGTGTATGGCCGTAGGCGGGGGCGCGCTGGGCTGGTTCGCCTTGATCGCGGTGATCCCCGCGGGGGGCTTTTGGATCCTGGCATCGTTCTTTGACCGTATGGCGAACAGCGGGGTGCTGGCTTCTCTGTGCTCCCTTATGACCTTTGTTTCCTTCGCGGTTTGTCTGGCCTTCGGCGTTTTGATGTTGCTTTTATCGGGACGCCGCGCGGGCTTCGGATACCTGGTATTTTCTCGGGAGGAGCTGTCCTTGGGGCAGGTTAACCGCCTGTTCAAAGGGTGCCGACGCGGCTTCGCCCTGCCCTTTGCCCTGCGGGTGAGCCTTGTCGGGTGGGTGGCGCTGTCGGTCGCGGCGGTGCTGATCCCCTTCGTGATCCACACCATTCCCTACGCCCTCTGCTGCCGCGCGGTGTACGGGAAAATGCTGAATGCAGAATGCAGAATTGAACAACGGTGGTGTTTCGCATGTGAGACACCACCGTTTGTTCACTTTTGAAATATTGCATCGCGTCGGTAGGGGCAAGGCTTTTATCGAGAATTCGTATCATATTCGTATGCGAATGCGGCCAAGCCTTGATAAAAACATGGAATAGAAGAAGCGTGCCTCTCCGGTGTGCACTTGTTTGGGAAATATTCCGTTTCCGCTTACGGAACGCAGTTGCTTAAACTGCGAGGAATATTTCGGAACGGCGTAAATTGAATTTCAATTTACCGCTAACTGTGCACGCCGTTGAGGCACGCTCTTTGCTCGTTTATCATTCATGAATCCTTCGTACCGGCTTGTGGGCCTTGACCGAGTGCACCATACCGATGAGGATATAGGTGGCCAGCAGGGAAGAACCGCCGCAGGAGAGGAAGGGGAGGGTAATACCCACCACGGGGAGGACGGCCAGGCACATGCCCACGTTCTCCAGCGTTTGGGCGATGAGCACCGCCGCCACGCCCGCGGCAATGAGCATACCGTAATCATGGCTGGCTTGTCGGCCGATCCACAGGATCCGCATGACCAGTACCGCCAGCGTGACGATGACCAGAGTACCGCCGATGAAGCCGAATTTTTCGCAGATGGTGGCCAGGATGAAGTCTGTGTGGGAGGCGGTGAGCTGTTCATAGTCCCCACCGCTCTTCCAGCCTACGCCGAAGAGTCCGCCGTTTTCGATGCA
>JAZQXS010000118.1:0-11625 GCA_045633025.1 Eubacteriales bacterium
ACCGCCGCCGTCAACACGGTAGAGGTGGACGGAGAAAAGAAAGCGGTCGTGGCTTACCCTCCTTACGACGCCGATCTCGGCCGACTGACCGCGGGGGAGCATACGATTTCCGTCACCGCCTACATCTCTCGCCGCAACTGCTTCGGTGACGTTCATAACGCGGACGAAAAAATGAGCTGGATCGGCCCCAACTCCTGGGTAACGCAAGGCTCGTCCTGGACTTATGAATACCGCCTCCGCCGTACCGGCGTTCTCAGCGCCCCTCAAATGTATCGGAAGGAGTAACGCCTCCGCGATATACAGGTTCCCAAACAAAATCCCTTCGCGTAGGTTGCGCTACGCGAAGGGATTTTGCTATATCAATCCTTGATAAAAACATTGAATAGGAAAGCGTGCCTCCTCGCGTTGCTAGGGGCAAATTCGCCTGCGGCGAAATTTGCGGAGGCCTTAAGAATCCCCTAAACTTTCAAAAAAGAGGCCGAAACAGCCTCTTTTGGAATATTTTGGGTATTTGACATCTTACGGCGTGTAAGTCGGCCTCGCGGCGCGCCCCTCTATGCGGTATTGCAGGGGGGACTTACCAAAGCGTTTTTTGAAAGCGCGGATGTAGTAATTCTCCCCCGAAAAGCCGTATTTCCGGGCGATCTCCTCGATGGAAAGCCCCGTGAACAACAGCTCCGGACGGCTTTGATTCAGCCTTTCCTCCAAAACGTATTGGGCAGGGGTCATTCCTGTCAGCTCCTTGATGCGGCGAGCCAGGGTGGTGCGGTTGGTGTGGAACAGGGCGCTGAGGCTGTCCAGAGTCAGCGGCGAGTCGATGTTGTTTCGAACGTAACGCAGAATATCCTGCCCGACGTTGTTGTGATCAGCCTCGGGCTGACCGCCCAGGTAGCAGTTTTCAGCCACCCGCAGAATGGAGATCAGCTCGGAGCGGGCATGGCAGGACCATGCGCCGTCGTTCTCGCGGTTTTCAATATGCTCCCCCGCGCGGATGAAGTGGCCGCGCAGGAACTCATATTCCTCCAGCCGCAGGCAAACGATGCCGCAGAACACCTCGTTGCGCGTATGGAACAGGTGAAAGTCGGGGTAGCCGTGACGGGCGCGCAGGTCGGCGTAGTCCGCTCTGACAATGACCTCGCGGTTGAGATTGACGTTGTAGAAGAACGGCAGAAAGCCGAAATTGAGCAGGTCATAGCGCCCGGCGTGGATGGTCAACACCTCCTCATCGTTCAGACAAAGCAGGTAATGGCCGTCCAGGTAGCAACGGACGCCCGCCAAGGCGCAGGAGACCGATGAGGCTTTGAGAAGGACTAACGAGTACATGGGGGTGGCGAAGCGGGGCGCAGAGCTCAGAGCGATCAAATCGGGACGGTATTCCATGGCGGGCTCCTTCTTTGGGCGTGATTTTTGAACTACCTTTATTATACCACGCAACCGGAGCGGATGCAAGTCCTAATTTACACTTTTTTAGAGGTGTCCTGCAATTTACAGCACATCACCGTTTCACATACAGCTCCCCATCCACCATACGATAGGCGCGGTCGGCGCGGTTAGCCAGCTTTTCATCGTGCGTGACGATGACGAGCGTTTGGCGTAGCTCGTCCCGAAGACTCACCAACAGATCCGTGACATTGTCGGCATTGGTTCGATCCAAATTTCCGGTCGGTTCATCCGCAAAAAGGATCATGGGGTAATGGATCAAGGCGCGGGCGATGGCGACCCGCTGCTGTTGACCGCCCGAGAGCTCACAGGGGAGATGGCCCAGCCGATCCCCCAAGGCGAGGCGGTCGATCAGAAAAGCTAAGCGGCTCTCCACGCGGCTTTTATCCTGCCCCGACGCCGAGATGGGCAGTAAAATATTTTCCAGCGCGGTCAGGTAGGGCACCAAGCGGTGGGATTGAAAGACGTACCCCGTATGCTTACCGCGGAACAGGCAAAGCGGATCCGGCTTCATATTGACGATGTCCTGCCCCAGCAGACGAACCTCCCCCGCATTCGGCTTATCCAATCCTGCGGCAATACGGAGCAGGGTACTCTTACCCGAGCCCGATTCCCCCGTGATCGCGACAAATTCTCCCTCCTCGACCTCAAAATTGACGCGATTCACCGCCGTGACCACGTGATCGTACAGGTGGTATTGCTTGATGATGGATTTACATTCCAGAACTTTCATGGTGATTTTGAGCCTCCTTGGGTAGATGTGGGGTCTTTCTGCGGCGATAGGAGACAGAACGCGGGTCTGACTGCCCGATGCGCAGGTAAGTGACCAGCCCGGCCGCCAGACAGGAAATAAGGACGGGCTGGAGCATTTGGCTATACAGAATGGGATCAAACGAGGAGAACGGGATGGTAGCTCCCGCCTTATCCGCAAGAATCAAGGTAAGGATATATCCCAGCGGGCAGGTGACCGCCGTAAAGAGTCCCAAAATACAGGCCGTGATCCCCCACTCGGCGGCGAATCGGCGGCGACGTCTACGGGGCGTATGCCCGATCGTGTCGAATATATCGAACTCCTCCTCCCGCTTCTCATAGAACACCATCTCCGCCGCCAGCAGGAGAAGGGGAATCATGCATACGGCCAAATATCCGATCTGCCGCAGAACACGGCTGTCATGCTCCGCGCTCACTTGGGCGTCAACCATGTAATCCCGATCCATGGATACCGTGGCGTTACTTCCCTCCTCGCGGGTCAGATTCATCACGTCGGCATAGCATTGCAGGTATTCTGTCATGCTTGTATCCGGGGATAGGTAAATATCCAGATTCTCGTACACACCGTCTTTGTCCAAAACCGCAGCCATGTCGGTCTCGGACAGGATCAATCCGGCGCTCTCGCCCTGTCGGATTTCGTCCACCGTGATGAGCATATAGTGATAATAGATCCTATCCAAAAGGAAGGCCAAGAGCGGCGTTCCCTCCAACCCCATGATCTCGGGATCCCGCAAAAGAGGTGAGGTATCGGCGCGGATGGCCACCGAAACCGTATCCCCCACCCGCAGGGGACAAGCATGCGGATCTCCGTCGGTGATCAGGATCCCATGCCCCGGCGCCAAATCGACGGAAGGAGACGTTTCGCAGGAAGGAGTCAGCGTCCAATCATTTCGGGCATACAGGCTTTCAATAGTCTCGCTCTCGTCCTTCCGCGTCCCAATGGAGGATCCTGCAAACAGACCGAAGGCGCCAATGTCCGACGCCGTTAGAATACTCGGTTCTTTGATGTTTCCAAGGGGAACAAAGCTCCCTGTCCCCGACACAGCGACGGGGTATTCCTCGGCCTGCAAATAGCCCAACTCATACTCATCATCGGTATATGGATCGGCCAGCAGGTAGTTCCGCTTGTCCCGGGAAAAGCTGCTGCGGATCACGGTATACGTTTGGGCAAACCACCCCTCGGGGAATTGGAGGTTGACGCGATGCGCCTTCATGGTTTCCGCGAAATGGGGCATGAGGAAGGTACCAATGCAAGCAGAACGCCCAAAGAAGGATGCTCCGAACAGCATGTCGGTCTCCACGAGGAAGGCTTCCTCGGCAATTTTTTGCAGATACGGTGTTTTTCCGCTGACGTCGGCCAAGCGGAACGCGCAAATATCGTTTTGCATAGAGGAATAGGTAACCTCGGGAGTGCGGGGCAGAAGCAGATACGGCGCGCCTCCCTGCCCGGTGTAGATCACCTTATCCACCCGATATTGGATTCGGGTCGTGGGAGTAGTGGGGGATTCCTTGTAGGGCTTCAAGGACTCGCGAATGTATTTGGTCAATTCATCCATCGCGTCCTCATCGGCGTTGAAGTCGTTCTCGGAGCCGAGATAGATCCCCGTTCCCCTGAAGGTAAGATTGACGAAGTAGGTATCGTCGGGAAGGGTATGCTCACCGTCGTGAAAGGCTACCTTGACCGGCTCGGTGGGGGTAATGACCGTGATATGGGAGGGGATACGAGCGAGGGAGCCACCCCCCTCGGGAACCACCAAAATGCAGGTGCTTTCGTCCGCATTTTCAAACAGGTCGGATGAGTAGACCTCCTCCGCAACAAAGGACATGGCATGGGTCTTGCCGTCAAAAAGTCCGTACTCCAGCGGATTGAGGTAGAGGTAATCCTCGGTGATGCGGGGACAAACCTCCTCTCTCGTCCCTTCCACGAGAATACTCCCCACTTCGACGACTTTGTTGATGGTCACCGTGATATAATCGCGGTCATTCTCCACGCGGTCTGTCATGGAGCCCACACCGTCCTCGGAGGGAAGGTATAGCTGCACGCGATCTCCTACGCTAAGGGATAAGGGCGGCGTAGTTCCCTCGGGATACACGTAGGTGGCTTTCCCCACAGGGACAGGCTCCAACTCGTAGCCGGGATCGGTAAGCTCCTTCCCCCAAAATTCACGAGGGATACTCACCTGACCGCCCAGCTCGTTGTATGTTTCTCCATCCCCGCAAGCGATGCGGAAGGAGCTTGTGGCATATCGCTCCCCCAATCGAATGCTTTCCTCGGGCGCCCCGGCCAACGCCTCGTTGACCAGGACGTGGCTTCCGAGGCTCTCGGCGGTGCCGCTGATACGGTAATCCATACGGCTGATGGCGGAGCTTGGATGGAGGTAGGAGAGGTAATCCTGCTCCAGCGTTCGGGCATCCACCCCATCGGCAAAGCGAACGGTGAAGGCCGGCGCGGGGACGCTGACCACCTGTCCCTCGGTAGAGAGCATACTGAAGATCAACGCGGAAATGACCGCGACAACGACGGCCAACGATGCGTAATGCTTCCGCATCCGCCAAACGGCCAGCGCGGCCGCGGCAAGGCTCCCGCGAGGCTTCCCTTTCAGTCCAGCCAAATTGGAGCGGCGGGGGGAAACGGTATAGTCAGAGGTGTCTGCGGCATTGAGCATCCGCACACAGGAGCGCCCCAGAATACTTTTGGCCAGAATATTGGCGCTGAGGAAGATCAAAAGCAGAAAGCCGACAAAAATGACGAGCAATCCCACCGCCCCAAAGCCTCCGCGATTGGGAAGAAGGGCGTAACCCAAAGGGATACCCACCATCAGCGCCGCCACGCCCTCCAGCATAAATTCGGTGGAGAGCTGACGGCGAAGCTGTTTTTGACCCGAGCCGTAGATCATGTAAAGGCCGTATATGTAGGCCTCGGACTCGATCACCGAGGTCATGATCCGTCCCACGGCGGTCACCGAGAGCACCAGCCACACCAGAGCGCCCATGCAGGCCGCCACCACGCTGGCCGCCTTGGAGGAGGCCAGAATTTGTTCCATATCGGGCAGAAGATCCACGGAGATATGGCTCTCGGCGCGAAATGCGAGGAACTCCTCCAGCATCTCGGCGTAGAGCTCCAACAGCCCTGCTCCATGGAAAACCAGCATGGACAGCGTCGCGGCGGATATGCACAGAATCCCGACGGTCAAAAGAGTATAGGCCAACCGTCGGCGGGCGCACATACGCTTGACCGTCGGTACAAACCGCAGGTGATACAGATCAACAAGGCGCTTTAAAAGATCAGACATGGCAAATCCTTTCGGTGGTTAGGTATTAGGGCTTGTTTGAAAAATAGCAGTATGCCCAAGAGCGAGCAATTTTTTCGCAGAACAAGCCGATTTTTCGAAGGAATACAGGCAGTATTTCAAGAAAAAGCGACGCGGTTATGCGGAAAAAGCGCCGCTCGTTGGGTGTGCTGTCATTTTTCAAACAAGCCCTAGTATCCTATATGTCGCTTTCGGACATACAAATGTTACATAATCACCATAATGATCCTTGAAAAAATGTGGAATAGACGCGCCTCTCTTCAAGATTCTGATTGAGAATTCGTCTCAGGAATTCACTGAAAAGCCCTGCGCTGAAAACAGCGCGGGGCTTTTCAGCCGTCGGAGGCATATTCCCTTCTCACGGCGTTGTCATATGGGTTTCTACGGATCAAATCGTGATCTCCGCGCTGACGGTCGGGGCGGCGCCAAGAGCAAGGCTACGCTCCGTGGGCAGAGAGCCGCCTGCGAAGACCTTGTACGTGCCTCTGACAAATTGCTCGCGCCCTTCGTCGGAGAACAGGGTAAAGCAACGGTCATCGAGATCAAAGACCACGGTCGTCTCCTCGCCTGCCGCCAGCGAGACCCGCTTGAAGCGAACCAGGCGGAGCATGGGCTGACCTGCCTGTCCCGCGCTGTCCAGATATAGCTGTACGACCTCGTCGCCGTCTCGGTCGCCCGTGTTCTTCACGCGAACCGAAACCGTATGCTCATCCGCAGTCATATCCGAGTACGCAAAAGTCGTATAGGACAAGCCGAAGCCGAAGGGATAGAGCGGCGTACGTTTATTGTACATATACGTTCTGCCGTTGGACATTTCGTAATCATCAAATGCGGGAATATCGCTGACCGACTTGGGGAAGGTGGCGCACAGACGTCCGGAGGGGTTGACCGCGCCGTACAGGATATCCGCCAACGCGCGACCGCCCGACTCACCGGGATACCATGCCTCGATCACGGCCGCAGAATGCTCATGAACCTCGGGGATGGTCAAGGGACTTCCCGTCACAAGGATCACGATGAGATTGCGGTTGACCTCCCACAGACGGCGCAGAAGCTCCGCCTGCTCGGGAGGAAGATCCAGGGAATCCTTATCCCTGCCCTCTCGTTCGTATTCGGTACCCAGACCCATTACAGCGACAACGGCATCCGCCGTCTCAGCCGCCCGGCATTCGGCGGAGAAGATCTCATAGCCGTCCTCCTCGGGCATGATCCACGAAAGCTGAATCGAGGGGGACTCTGCCGATTTGATGTATTCAACGGTGATGGGGTAAGTTTTGCCGCCCTCCATTTGTACCGCCGTCTGGGTACTGATCTCGCGGCCGTCAAAGAAGACCTTCGGCGTTTCACAGGGTGCGCAACCCGAATAGTTCAGGCGGAGGAAGTAGGTTCCGCTGATCTCGGGCGCCAGAACACCCTCCCAGCGGATGGAATACTGCTGGGTCTCGATAAACGAATCGGGCATTTGATCCCGCCATGCAAAGTCGATCTTGTCGTCGGTACGCACCTTGCAGTCACCGACGAAGTGGGCGAAATTGTAGTAGGAGCCGCGCAGGCCGGGGTTTCCGTCGGGATCGCGCAGGTAGTCGGAGGTGATCACGGCGTACTGATCCGCCGATCGGTTGCCCGTCCAGCGGACGAATGTAACGTTGTCCCCGCCCAACGCGCGAATACCGTCCAACGGGGAGACGGGGGTATTCTTGGGTCTGCCGCTGTAATCGCCGAACTGGCAGAGATGGGCGTTGTTGCCGACCACGGCGACCTTGGCATCGGGCTTCAGCGGAAGAATGCCGTTGTTCTTCAGCAGGACGATGGATTCCGTTGCGGCGCGGTATGCCAAGGAGGCGTGACGCTCGCATCCGACCACGGAAAGCGGGATCTTGGAGAACGGAACCATCTCCTCGGGATCGAACTGACCCAGCTTGAAACGCGCGGTCAGAACGCGGCGGCACGCCTCGTTAATGCGCGCCTCGGTGGTCTTGCCTTCTGCAAGCTGACGCTCCAGGAACTCCATATAGAAATGCTCGTACGGGCTGTAACTGCCGCATTCCAGATCCACACCGGCATTCAGCGCCGCCGATGCGGCATCTGCGGGATCCTCATGCTTATGGTGGGCATCCCACAGTCTGGCGATGCCGCTGCAATCGGATACCACGTATCCGTCAAAGCCCCATTCATCCCGCAGGATGGTGGTCAGAAGATAGGAATTCTGATGGCAAGGCTGGCCGTTGATGGCATTGTACGCCGCCATGACCGCGGCAGGATGGCCTTCCTCGACGGCGCGGCGGAAGGGCTCCAGATGGTATTCCCGAAGCGTTTTCTCGCTCATTTCCGCATTACAGCTAAAGCGGTTATGCTCCTCGTTGTTGGCCGTATAGTGCTTCGGCGTTGCCACCGCCTTCAGATACTTGGGATCGTTACCCTGAAGACCACGGACAAAAGCCGCGCCCATTTTTCCGGCAAGATAGGGATCCTCTCCGTAGGTCTCACCCGTCCGACCCCAGCGTGGATCGCGGCAGATATTAAGATCCGGCGACCAGAAGGTCAAGAGGCCGTTATATCTGCCCTCGTACTGCTCCTCCGTGACGTGAGTGCCCTTGCCGTGGTGGTGAACAGCGCGCGACTCGTCCGAGATGGCGTCGGCGATCTCCTCGATCAGCGCATCGTCGAAGGTTGCGCCGAGCGCGATCGCCTGAGGAAATACGGTAAAATTCCCGGGACGAACCACACCGTGCAGAGCCTCGTTGCCGTGGTTATATTTCGGAATACCGAGGCGATCATTGGCGGGGGAGGTTTCGATGATGATCGCAAGCTTCTCCTTGAGCGTCATGCGCTCCATCAAATCTTGTACGCGCTCCTCCAGCGGGCACGTCGGATCCTTGAATTTTATGGTGTCCATCATTTTGTTATACCAGTTCCCTTTCGTTGTCATTATTAGCGGTCATGATTGACGGTCATGATTGACGGTCGTTATAACCCGCGCGCGCTCATTATATCACATTTTACTGTTTGTTGCAAGAGAAATTCGAAATTCTTTGGATAATTTTTACAAGCGTTTTTCACGCGCGTCGGCTCTGCTTTGGAATGAAAAACCTTAAATTATAAATTTATGTCTGTCATCCAGCTCCAAAAGCGTCGCAATTTTTGTAAAGTTTTCTTTCATTCCTTCAAATGACGTCAAGGAGTGCGCGTCGCTTCCCAAATAGAAGCGGCAGCCCTCCTCCTTCGCAATGCGGTACGGTCGGAGATGAATTTCCATTTCGTCATCCGGGGTTATCCGCCATTTGAAGTTCAGCTCGATCCCGACACCGCGAGCCGCCGCCTTCCGAAACAGGCGGATATACGCCTCGTCGGGAATCGATTTAAGAACATCCAGATACCCCTTTCCACCCATAATGCCGGTATCCGTGAGATGGGCAATACCCACCTTATGGAACGGAATATCCTGCTCCAGAACGTGATCAAATCTGCTGCACCACAATTCTGCCCGTTCTGCAACGTCCTCATCCCCGCGGCAGGTTATCCCGGACATATGCAGATGATTGGTGGGAATGACGATGAAGTCAAAGAGATCGTAATGCTCCGGCGCCAGACCGATCACGTTGTCCCGATCCATATCCGCTTCGCAGCCGAACAAAAAGCGCACCGAATCGCTTTGCGGCAACGGTAAAATCGACCGTAGCCAATCGGTATTCTCGCGCTTCCACATGCCGACGCGGCTGGGAACAGCTTCGTCCCAGTAATGGTCTGTCACACATATAGTATTGAATTGGTTCTCCTGCGCATATTTGAAAATATTCTCCTTGGTCTGGGTTTCCCCTTTCGGCCCGGCGCAGGGGGAAAGGCTGGAATGTATATGTAAATCGTGATCCACAAAAGCCATAGCACATGCTCCTTATCTTTGTACGTTTGGGTATATGGAAGCATTCACCAAAAATTCATTGGTGAAAATTGCCTCTTTGCATGATTATATCACATTTTTACTCCCTTGTCAACACTCTGTGCGAGCCTGTACTGCGTCGGAAAGATAGTCCTGTTCATCGCCGCCATAACCCTGCAATACGAGCTCTTCGTCTGAATTGACAAATGGGATCCGATGTGCTATAATGATCTACGGGCGACGGTCATGGCGGCCATGGAAAAGGGCGGAGGGGACGTGAACGCCCTGATCGAGGCCCGTATGAAGGAGATTAAGAATTTTGAGCAGAAACAGGATGCCTACGAGCAGGCCAGCCGCGAGGCGGTGGCCGAGGCTATGACCGACATTCTGCCCGAGGCCTCCTTTCTCACCGCGCTGGCTGAGAAGAATCAGACGGTATTCCAAAAGCTCAAGGCCAAATTCAAGGAATTTCTCTCCAAGATCAAGGATCACTTTGCTTCCCTGACCCCAAACACCTCCCCCGAGGCTCGCGCGGTCAAGGAGCAGGTGGACGGAACCCTGCGGTATATGAAGGATGTGGTCAAGGCCTTCGATACGGCGGCTCTGCAGGCGGTGGAGAATTATCGGGCGGCGGAGGCAACCGATGAGGCCGCGGAGGTCGAGACGGATCATATTGAACCCGCGACGGCTTCCGATAATGAACGTGAATTTGATTCAGAGGGAAATCCGATTTATGAGACACTCCAAACCAAAAGAAAAATTGAACCTGTTAATTTCAAATTGCTCGAGGAAACCCGCAAACTCTCTGACGAGAAATATGGTCTAAATGAAACACAAAGACGCTCTCTGAGATCGTATATAATGAGTGCAAACATAGTAAATGCAAAAATGCACTTAGAAAACATTACAGATCGCAATCGGTTATACGTAAACGGATTGATCGAAGCCTTGCATAAATTCCCTGCATTTCATGGACGAACATATAGAAATCTAAAGTTTAATAACGAGCAAGAGTATAATGCTTTTCTTGAAAAAAACGTGATTGGCAGCACTGTACCGCTTAAAGCCTTTACTTCTACTTCCAAAAAACCAAATGGATACCCGTTATTCGGAAAATATGTTGTTCATATGGTGTTTGATGGAATTAGCGGAAGGGACATTGCTGATACTTATGGATTACCAAGACAACAAGAGGTGTTATTTTTGCCAGGTACCATGTACACGGTTGAAAGTGTGTCAGTAGCAAACGACGGGAATCCTATAATATTTGTAAAGGAGATCGCAAATCATGAAGCACAAGACAATGAAAGAGATATTGGAGAACAAAAATTTAGATCTGACCGAGATGGACGAAGAAATTTGGCAGCTTCTCGAGGAGAAAGGAATGACGATGGAAGAGTTCATGGAGACGGAAGAGGGTCAGGAAATACAGGAAATGTCGGACAAGGCGAGATTCGCAGATTCGTTCCTGCTACCGGAACAGCAGGAACCGCCCAAGCGGACGGACAAAGAGAACAAGCAGAAGTAACCGACGCGAACTCTGATCGCACAGGCAAGAATACTCTATATCAGCTCCGCACCCGTGAAGAACGCATCACGGCCGGAATGGACGATACCGAGCGGGCAAGAATACTGAAGGATCGGTCTATTTCTCTCTCGGCTCAAACTGATACAAAACGTTTGGCCGAGGTTTTGGAAACTTTGGACGTGACCGAGGAAACCATGGAATTCTCCAAATACGGTGACCGCGTCCGACTCTTCAAAAAGCTTGGAGAAGAATTTTCGGTGTTCAAGCAATACGCTAACCGGGATACGGATCTGGTATTCACTTTTTCCAAGGAAAACGTACGAGAGAGCGTCAGCAAGCAACGGAAACAGTATATTCAACTTGCCAAGTTGCTGACCTGTTTGGATGCGGTAGTGGATCAGGCCGTTGGCATCGAGGTGCACAACCGCAATGAGAAGGGGTACAAGAGGGACGACACCTTGAAAAATGTGTACGTGCTCGCCGGTGCGTTTGCGGATGGAGAATACATTGTACCCGTGAAGCTGGAGGTCAAAGAGTTTGCAGATAAAAAGAATACTCTCCACGTCGCAATTGCGCTGGAGAGTATTCAGGCAGACGGGATCGTTAAGCAAGAGGTCGCCTCGAGAGGCGTTGCCCGACAAGTCTCTCCCCCGTCTACCATTAGTATAGCAGATTTCTTCGGAAAAATCAACCCCTCC
>JAZQXS010000119.1:0-3065 GCA_045633025.1 Eubacteriales bacterium
GACAATCCTGAATGGGGAGCAAAAACGATCCTAAAGGTGCTTGAAAACAACGGATACACCAATCTGCCTTGTGTTCGCACCGCAAATAACATTTTGCAAAGAAACGGCTGCATAAGCGAAACGGAGTCTCAAAAACGAAAAGAGTTTTTGCGGTTTCAGCGCGAACGTTGCAACGAGCTTTGGCAGACCGATTTCAAGGGGGATTTTCTTTTACTTGACGGTACACGTTGCTTTCCTCTTGACATCATAGACGACTGCTCACGCTTCTGTCTGTGCATAGATGCCAAGGAAAAGGCGGGAGGAATCATTCCTTCATTCGAGGCGGTTTTTAAGCAATATGGGCTTCCGAAGGCTATTTTATCCGATAATGGAGGCGCATTTGCAGGTTTTAAGGGTGGTTATACACTCTTTGAACGTTGGCTTATGGATCTGGATATCCTCCCGATCCACGGCCGACCGTTGCACCCTCAAACGCAAGGCAAGATAGAACGCTTTCATCGTACGATGAAGAACGAGCTTCTCAAAAGAAACGTCTTTTTTGACCTTGCCGATGCGGATAAGCACCTCAAAGAATGGCGTACCAAGTACAACGAGATCAGACCGCACGAGGCGATAGATATGCGTTGTCCGGCAGACGTTTACATACCGAGCGAAAGGAAATACCCTGATACCATAAAATCTTACGAATACAGTGGGCTGCATCGCATTCTCAAGGTTAATTACAAGGGTTATCTGAGATTTGACAGCAGGGTGTTTTATCTGAGTGAATCTATGGTTGGCGCCGAGCTGGAGCTGCGCTTTGAGGGGGCGGAGTTTGCCTCACTCTGCTACCGTAACTACAAGATCGCGGAGATTGATTTGCGAACAGAGCAGTTGCTCAACCGACGCATTTCGCGCCTCGAGTAAGCCGCGCGCCGCATTTGGAAGCCTCTCTCCGCTACGCTTCGTTCGGCTTCCAAATGCGTAAAGATTGAACATAAAATGTGTATACAATCCTCTTGCACAATTGTTTACAATCTTGCTCTTGACAGAGGACGTCGCCCCCTACAATCAAATGAGGCGGTTTCGTCGTTCGTTCGGCGTATTGATATGGTGAAAAAATTGACCGTAGGGGCGAACTGTGTTCGCCCGCCTTTAAACAGACGAAACTCCTTAGCCACTTTTCTTTTTGACACCACAGGCGCAAAAAGAAAAGTTTACAAAAGAAAAACGCCGTTTGGAGAGTTTCGACCTCTGCGGAGGTCGAGGAGGGCTTCGCCCTTCCAACCCACAAGCTTTTAAAAAAGCTTGACCAAAACTTTCACACTGTGTTCGTGCGAACATTGATGAGGGGCAAAAACTTTCACACTGGGTGCGGTGCGAACATTGATGAGAGGCAAAAATTAAGAAATTCCTTGAATTCCATAAAGAAAATTTCAAAAAAGGTTGACTTTTCTCCCAAAATAGGTTACAATAGATTATATATTGAATTTTTTCGCGAAGGGAAGTGTATCAGCCCATGATCAAAAGCATGACGGGCTTTGGAAGATGCCGTGAGACCGTGGACGGCTTGGATATTACGGTGGAGATCAAATCGGTCAACAGCCGCTTTTTCGATTGCTCTCCCAAGATCAGTCGCGCCTACGCTTACCTGGAGGAGCGCATCAAGCCCTATCTCCAAAGCCGTGGAATCTCCCGCGGCAAAGTGGACGTTTGGGTTGGTGTGGAGCTGCTGGATTCCGAAGGCGTTTCGGTTGCTCTGGACGAGGGCTATCTCAAGGGCTATCTCGACGCCCTTTACCGTATGCGCGATGCGTACGGCTTGCGTGACGATATCTCGGTGATGTCGGTGGCGAGAAATACATCCATCTTCTTGGTGCAAAAGCCCGAGGAGGACGTGGAAAGAGACTGGCAAAGAGTGCAGACCGTGCTGGCAAAGGCAACCGACGCATTCCTTTCGGTACGCGAGCGCGAGGGCGAGGCTCTTGCATCCGATATCCGTGCCAAGGTGGCACAGATCGGCGCGTGGGTGGATGAGATCGAGCGCCTTTCGGCAACCGATATCGCAAGCTACCGTGAACGTCTTGCGGATCGCATTCGCGAAGCCCTTGCCGACAATCAGATCACGCCCGATGAAACACGGCTTCTCACCGAGTGTGCCATTCACGCCGACAAGGTGGCGGTGGACGAGGAGCTGGTTCGTCTTCGCACCCATATCGGTGCGCTGGAGGAGATCCTTGCCTCCGACGAGCCTGTGGGCAGAAAGCTGGACTTCCTCATGCAGGAGATGAACCGTGAGATCAACACCACGGGCTCCAAGTGCAACGATGCCGCCATTGCCCGCATTGTGGTGGACGTAAAATGCCAGCTGGAGAAGATCCGCGAGCAGATCCAGAATCTGGAGTAAATATTCCCAAGGAGAGGTTTTTATATCATGAAATTTATCAACGTTGGATTTGGAAATATGGTTGCCGCCGACCGCGTGGTAGCCCTTGCCAATCCCGATTCGGCGCCCATCAAGCGCCTGATCCAGGATTCCAAGGACGATGGCAGAGCCATTGACGTAACCTGCGGAAGACGTACCCGTGCCGTGATCATCACCGATTCCGAGCACGTGATCCTGTCGGCGATCCAAACCGAGACCATTGCCAACCGTCTGGACAACAGTGTGGTTCTGGAGGATGGCGACGCGGAAGATCCCGAAGAGTAAGGAGGACGAGACAGTGAAGAGAGGCTTAATGATTGTGGTTTCGGGCCCTGCCGGCAGCGGAAAGGGAACCGTCAACGGAAAGCGGTTGGAGTCGGACGAATACGTTTATTCGGTATCGGCTACCGCCCGTGCTCCCCGTCCGGGCGAGATCAACGGGATCAATTATCATTTCATCACCAAGGAAGATTTTAAAGGACGCATTGACCGCGGGGAGATGCTGGAGTACACCACCTACTGTGACAATTACTACGGCACGCCCCTGAAGGAGGCGCTGGCGGTTTTGGAGTCGGGGCGCAACCTGATTCTGGAGATCGAGGTAGAGGGTGCCATGAACGTGAAAAAGCTCTATCCCGAGGCGGTTCTCATCATGCTGCTT
>JAZQXS010000120.1:0-5526 GCA_045633025.1 Eubacteriales bacterium
GGATCGATACCGATGCGCTCTGCCGCCTTTCCAAGCCCGAAATGAAGGAGTACATCTCCGAGGTGGTCGCCAAGTCCAAGGGTCACGGCGGATTCGCATTCGGATCGGGAAACTCCATCCCCCCCTACGTTCCCGTAGAGCAGTTCCTGACCATGAACGAGGCCGGCCGCGAAATTCGCGGCGAATAACGTCTCCCTCCCCCGGAGGCACGCTCCCCCAAAAACCAGTGGGCAGGGACCCACGGTGAATGCCAAAAGCCACCCGTCAGACAGCAAGCCAAAACACATAATAAAATTCTGTCAATAAGTTTTTGGAGTTCTTAGAACCTTTTTTCAAAAAGGTTCTAAGCCGCCGGAGGCACGCTCCCCCAATACGTCAATAATCTGATCGGAAAGTAATTTCTGACCGTAAGAAAGGAAATATCATCATGGCAATTTACGATCCCAAATCCCTCAAGGCAGAGGAATTCATCAACGACGGAGAGATCCGCGAGACCCTGGCGTATGCCGAGGCAAACAAGCGCAACGTCGAGCTCATCGACGAAATTTTGAACAAGGCTCGTCCCCAAAAGACCGAGACGGGCTACGTCTGCGCCGGTCTTTCCCACCGCGAGGCGTCCGTCCTGCTGGCCTGCGACATCCCCGAAAAGATCCAGGAGATCTACAAGATCGCCGAAGAGATCAAGCTGGCCTTCTACGGCAACCGCATCGTCATCTTTGCGCCCCTGTACCTGTCCAACTACTGCGTCAACGGCTGTGTCTACTGCCCCTACCACTTAAAGAACAAGACCATCCCCCGCAAGAAGCTGACCCAGGAGGAGGTCAAGGCCGAGGTCATCGCCCTGCAGGATATGGGTCACAAGCGTCTGGCCATCGAGGCGGGCGAGGATCCCAAGAACAACCCCATCGAGTACATTCTGGAGTGCATCAAGACCATCTACTCGGTGCACCACAAGAACGGCGACATCCGCCGCGTCAATGTCAACATCGCCGCCACCACCGTGGAGAATTACCGCAAGCTCAAGGAGGCGGGCATCGGTACCTACATCCTGTTCCAGGAGACCTACCATAAGGAAAGCTACCTCCAGCTCCATCCCACGGGTCCCAAGCATGACTACGACTACCACACCGAGGCCATGGACAGAGCCATGGAGGGCGGCATTGACGATGTGGGTCTGGGCGTTCTGTTCGGTCTGGAGCTGTATAAGTACGAGTTCGCCGGCCTCATCATGCACGCCGAGCATCTGGAGGCCGTCCACGGCGTAGGCCCCCACACCATCAGCGTGCCCCGCCTGAAGCGCGCCTCGGACATTGACCCCGATCAGTTCGATAACGGCATCGATGACGACACCTTCGCCCACATCACCGCCTGCATCCGCCTGGCGGTTCCCTACACGGGCATGATCATCTCCACCCGCGAGACCGAGGAGGTTCGCTCCCGCCTGCTCCACCTCGGCATCTCCCAGGTCAGCGGCGGCTCCCGTACCTCGGTGGGCGGCTACGCAGGCTACGCGCCCGACGAGCGCCCCCACGACACCGAGCAGTTCGACGTCTCTGACCAGCGTTCTCTGGACGAAGGAGTCCGCTGGCTCATGGAAAACGGCCACATTCCCTCCTTCTGCACCGCTTGCTACCGCGAAGGCCGCACCGGCGACCGCTTCATGAGCCTCTGCAAGAGCGGCCAGATCCTCAACTGCTGTCACCCCAACGCCCTCATGACCCTCTCTGAATACCTGGAAGACTACGCCTCCCCCGAGACCAAGGAAGTCGGCTACGAAATGATCGCCCGCGAGCTCGGCCGTATCCCCAAGGAAAAGGTTCGCGCTATCGCCGAGCAGAACATCAAGGACATCCGCAATTCCAATCGAAGAGATTTTCGGTTTTAAGATGGAAAAGCGAGGGGCTTTGCCCCTCGCTCCCCCGCTCTCCCAATATACCAATGGGGAGGGGCCCCATGGTGACGCCTACTATGGTGCCTACCATCCTCTCACACCCCCCATAATCCTTTTTTAAAAGTTTTAGGAGTTCCAAGAACCCTTTTCAAAAGGGTTCTTGGCCACCGGAGGCACGCTCCCCGTCCCCCTAAAAAAACAAGGAGAACACTATGAACTATACCGAGCTAAAAAAGCAGACCAACGTTGGTTGGAACACCTGGAACGTACTGAACGTGCTTTCCTACTCTCATCTGCCCGAGGGATTTACCATCAATCTGTGCATCAAGGAGTACAGCGACAATGCCATGCTCCGCGAGAGTCTGGTCGGTCGCCAGGATATTTTCCCCGGAGTACGCTCCTATGACGGAAGCTGTACCCAGATGAACCTGAAATACAGAGGCCTGGAGCTGGACGTCCGAACGGTTGTCGATGACGACGAGCAGATCATCATTCTGACCCCCCTCAAGACAGGCAATTACCGCAAGCCCACTCTCGTGATCGAGGCTTGCCTCTTGTGGGGCAAGGAGGGGAGCGTCTATAAAAAGGACGGACGGCTCGGCGGCGAATGCGGCGGCCGTCGGTTTGAGGTCTATACCACCGCTCCCGCCGTGGAGGCACAGCATACCTACTCCCTGTCCCCCTATATCGCCGTGACCCTGGACACCCCCGTGGTGATCTCCACCCGTCCCTGCGCCCCGGAGGAAGCCGAAGCCCTCTACGCCAAGGCGATCGCCAAGCTGGAAGCCGAAAACAGCGTTTTCGGTAAGCACGCCGAGGCCTACTCCGCCATGAAGACCTGCCTCGCCTGGGATACCATCTACGAATGCGAGCATGACCGTATCTGCTCCCCCGTCTGTCGGACGTGGTGCGTCAGCTCGGGCGGGTACGTTCTCTTTGATTGGGATACCTACTTCGCCGCCATGCTGGCCTCCCTGGAAAGCAAGGAATTGGCGCAGCTCAACGCCATCGCCATCACCGACGAGGTCACCCCCGACGGCTTCGTTCCCAATTACGGCACAGCCCACAACGGCAAGTCCTTTGACCGCACCCAACCTCCCGTAGGCTCCTTCGCCTGCCTGGAGATCTACAAAAAGTATCCCGAAAAGTGGTTCGTCGAGCACGTTTTCCCCATCCTTCTGGGCTGGAACCGCTGGTTTGAAGGCCACCGCATGACCGAGGAGGGCTACCTCTGCTGGGGCTCCGAGCCCAACCGCGGGCAAGGTCACGATTGGCAGGGCGCGGCTTACGAGAGCGGATTGGACAATTCCCCCATGTTCGACGGCATTCCCTTCGATACCGACCGCCACATCATGCTGTTGGCTGACGTAGGACTCATGGGGCTGTACATCATGGATTGCCGCTGTCTCGCGGAGTTGGCCGGCATTTTGGGACGGGAGGACGTGATTCCCGAGCTGGAAGCCCGCAAGGCAAAGGTAGAGGCCGCCCTCATGACCCTTTGGGACGAGGATTTCGGTCTGTTCCTCAACAAGGATCTGCGGGACGGCTCCCTCTCCCGCCGCATCTCCCCCACCAATTTCTACGCTCTGAACGCTGATTGCGTGACCGAGGAGCAGAAACGCCGCATGATGGACGAGCACTTCTACAACCCCGATGAGTTCTGGGGCGAGTTCATCATGCCCACCATCGCCCGCAACGACCCCGCCTACCCCGATCAGGACTACTGGCGCGGCCGCATCTGGGCTCCCACCAACTTCCTGGCCTACGCCGCCATGAAGCACGCGGGACTCAAAAAGGAATGCGCTGACCTAGCCGAAAAATCCGAGGCTCTCATACTCAAGGAGTGGCGCCTCCACGGCCATGTCCACGAGAATTACAGCGGGGATAACGGCATGGGCTGCGGCGTAGACAACAGTGACAAATTCTACCACTGGGGCGGTCTGCTGGCTTATATGGCGATCGATAACCAATAACCGCTAACCGCCGAGAGCACACACGCCAATCAGCGACGGCGCGGCCGTCTTTGGAATCACGAGGAGTTTCGCCCACTCTCCGGCCATTCCCGAAAGGAGCTACTATGAATAATTTGAATACAACCACCTCCGCCGACCGCGTCCATATCGGCTTTTTCGGGATGCGGAATGCGGGAAAATCCTCGCTGGTCAACGCCGTAACGGGGCAAGCCCTGTCGGTCGTATCCGACGTAGCGGGAACCACCACCGACCCTGTGAAGAAGGCCATGGAGCTGCTTCCCTTGGGGCCTGTGGTCATCATCGATACCCCCGGTCTGGACGACGAAGGGACGCTCGGGGAAATGCGTGTGCAAAAGGCGCGGGAGGTACTGGCCGCCGTCCACGTCGCTGTGCTGGTCGTCGATGCCGTCCGCGGGATGAGCGAGGCGGATCAAACATTGATCTCCCTCTTTGAGGAACGCAAGCTCCCCTATCTCATCGCGCTGAACAAGACCGATCTGCTGTCCGAATCGCCCGCCGCCGAGGGGAATCGTTATCCCGTCAGCGCCGCCACCGGCGAGGGTATCCACGCCCTAAAGGAAGCCATTGCGGCTCTCGGCAAGGGGACGGGCAACAGCCGCCGCCTTATCTCCGACCTCTTGAAGCCCGATGACCTGGTGGTGCTGGTCATTCCCATCGACGAGTCCGCCCCCAAGGGGCGTCTCATCCTGCCCCAGCAGAACACCATCCGCGACATTCTGGACAGCCATTGTACCGTGGTCGCCTGCCAGGACACCGAGCTGAAAAAAACATTGTCAATGCTCTCGGTCAAGCCCGCCCTCATCGTCACCGACTCCCAGGCCTTCGGGCGGGTGGCCAAGGACGTGCCCGAGGGCGTGCCCCTGACCTCCTTCTCCATTCTCTTTGCCCGCTACAAGGGAGACCTTCCCTCCTTGGTCAAGGGCGCCGCCGCGCTGTCCCATCTCCAGGACGGCGACCGCGTAATCATCGCCGAGGGCTGTACCCACCACCGTCAGTGCAATGACATCGGCACCGCCAAAATGCCCCGCTGGGTGGAGGAATTTTCGGGCGCCAAGCCCCTCTACACCTTCACCTCGGGTGGAGAGTTCCCCGCCGATCTGTCGGATTACAAGCTCATCATCCATTGTGGCGGCTGTATGCTCAACGAAAAGGAAATGGCGCACCGCATGGAGCTGGCCGAAAAAGCCGGCGTGCCCATGGTCAACTACGGCGTAGCCATCGCTCACATGCACGGCATTCTGAAAAAAAGCCTCGGGCCTTTCCCCGAGGTGCTGAAGATGCTGGAGGAATAAAGAGAACAAGGGGCTTTGCCCCTTACCTCCGCAAGCCTCTTTGAAAAGGGGCTTGACCGCTTAACACCCAAACTTAAAAAGAAAAGCTATACGACCCAAAAGCGTGATGTTCTTATCGGAGAAGTACGAAACATTTACCTAACACCACACGGTAGGGGCGAACTGTGTTCGCCCGCGGGAGACACGCAGGTCTCCCCTACGGATGAATAAATGTTATGCAGTAAACAAATAATTAGCCCCAGCAGATTTTCAATGATCTGTTGGGGCTATTTTTGTGCTACTCATATATTTTTCCACTATATAAGATTCTCGCTATTACGGAGTAATCAATATTATTCCAATCAATATC
>JAZQXS010000121.1:0-3965 GCA_045633025.1 Eubacteriales bacterium
TGGGAACGGCGCGGGAGGTCATCACCCGAACCCTCAAGCAGCTTGCCTCGGACGGCATGATCGAGGTCACGCGGCGCGGCATCGTGGTGACCGATAAAAAGAAATTGCGGAGTCTTGTCAACTGACAACGCTCCGCAACGCAGGCTTCAAAGATGGAGGGGTACCCCGCGCGCAGGTTGCGCGCGAGGTACCCCTCGTTTTTATTGAGTCATGTTGATTCCTTCGCGTATGGTTTCCTCACCGATGGCGCCCGAGGCATAGGCGATCGGATTGCCTTCCGCATCAATAAAGTACGTGGTGGGGATGGAGTAGACATCGTAGACCGTGGCGGCTTCGGAATCCTTGTCGTAGAAAACGGGGAAGGAGTAGCCGTTCTTGTCGATGAAGGACGAGGCTGTTGCCACCGTCTCCCTGGTTCCGTCGGTCAGGTTGACCATGAGGAAATGCACCTCATTGCCGAGCTCCTTGTACATTTTATCGAATTCGGGCATTTCAGCCTGACAGGGACCGCACCAGCTTGCCCAGAAGTTCAAAACCACGGGCTTTCCAACGAAATCCGAAAGCTTTACGGGGTTACCGTTCTTATCGTACACGGTGAAATCGTATCCGGGGTACGGAGCGGAAGGCTTCTCTGTCTCGGGCTCAGTTTCAGGCTCGGTCTCGGGTTCGATGACGGATTCGTCTTCGGGCAGACTTTCCTCGCTGTTCGCAGGCTCACGGTCGATTGAATCGGACGGCGGTGTGGATTCCGGATCCTCCTCGGTTTCGTCGGGGGAGGTGGCGTGCTCATGATCCCGGGATTCCGTAGAAGGAGTATCGGTCGTGTTTTCTGACTCATCCGCAGTCGCGGCAGGCTCCTCCTTGTTGCTCGGGGGCGGGGTAAGTGTGACCAAACGGTTCGGCTCCTCCTCGGGCTGAAGATTTTTGTACAGGACGGATGCTCCCACGATCAAAAGAACGAAGGATAAGCTTAAGATCAGAAGAAATTTACTGTTTTTCATGTGGATACCTCCTTAGCTGAACAGTCTCAGCACCAAGCCGAAGAGTCCGGTGGCCATCAGAACGCCGACCAGGATCAACAGACTGCCGCTGATGATGTTGATGACGGTGTAGTGTTTTTTGATGAAATCAAAGGTGGACTTGAGTCGGTCGATCAGCACGGCACTCAGAATGAAGGGAATGCCCAGACCGATGGAGTAGAGAAGGAGCATGACAACGCCCTCCAGCACGTGCCCTTGCTGGGAGGCCAGCATGAGCGCCGAGCCCAGAAATGCGCCGACGCAGGGCGTCCATCCGATGGAGAACACCATGCCGAACAGTACGGCCGAGAAGAAGCCCATGCCGCTGCGAGCCGATTGCTTGGCGCTTCCGCGGAACAGATTCAGACGGAATACGCCGAGAAAATTCAAGCCGAAGAATATGACGATCAAGCCGGATACAATGTTGACGGCGACCTGGTACTTTGTCAGCAGACTTCCGAGGAAGCCGGCGAATGCGCCCATGGTGACGAACACCGCGGTGAAGCCCAGGACGAAGCCAAGCGCGCCCACCAGGGTCTTGCGTTTGTCACGGTTGATGTCTCCGCTGTTGCCACCGGCGAAGTAGGAGACGTAGACGGGAAGCATAGGGAGCAAACAGGGGGAGATGAAGGTGATGATACCTTCCAGAAAAGCGATTAAGTATTGCATAGGATACCTCCTGTATTTCTTTTTTTTAATTATACCACGTTTGTGTCGCGCGCGCGGTGACTTTTGTCACAAAGCGGGACAGGTGACGAAATTATTTGAAATGCGGAACACAAATGAAAGCCCCGCCGTGGCGGGGCGAGAAATTACATATCTTCGTTGTCTAAATAGTTTAATAATGTTTGACCTTCCTCAAACAGAGATAATGCTTGAGTCGCAGATTTTATGTGAATATCCGGGTATTCAAATTCCGCACTCCAATCGGCTTCTTCGATTCGCTCTGAAAACCGTAATAGCATAATTTTTCCTAAAACAGCTTTTGAATAAATGTCGGTATCCGCGCAATTCTCAATGATAAATTCATAGTGGCGCAAGGAATTTTCAATGAGGTCATTAAAAAACTCGCTGCTTGGATTATCAGATAGATTTTCATCAAAGGCAAGTTGATACTCAGAGAATGCCAGCCACTCTAAATAATCAAAGTCTTTTGGATAAGCCAGGCAAGCTTCTTTTGCCCACCAATAACTGACGCTATGGTCTTGGCTTTGTCGATATTTTTGCAGGGCAGAATTGTACTTTTTTCTTGTAACATCATCATTAGCTTCCGTTATCCCCAGCAATTCATCGGCGCTTATATGAAAAAGCTTGGTGAGTGGAGGAATTAATGAAAGATCAGGACTTGACAAACCACATTCCCATTTAGAAACTGCTTGATACGAGACACATAGATGTTCTGCCAGGTTTTCCTGCGTCATACTATTTTGCTTTCGTAACATTTTTATTCTTTCGCCTATCGTCATAGGAATCACCTCCCACAGATTCTTTAACCTTACCCTAATTATACCATACTCTGCATAACAACGCAATAACTTGTTTTTCGAAAACAATGCAACCTACGGTTGAAGAGTAGGTTTTTGCTTTCCTGACGCTCGTATCTGGGGCAAGCATAGCGCCAGGACGTCCACTGCCAATGGCAGTGCCCGTCTCGTCGAATGGCGGGCGCATACGCAGGTGCGCCCCTACGAAAAACTCTTTGATGATCGTTGGACGGGGAGGGAGGCGGCTCGCGACGCGAGACGGAAGGAGCCTAAGTTTACAGATAATCGGCGACCCGTACGGGAGATCGACCGCCGAGCGGGTCTCGGCACCAATCCGCGCCGAAAAAAGCAAAAACGGGCAAGGTGCCGGAGGATTGAAGGCTCCGATTACCGAAACAAATCTTCACATACAAGCGGAGCTTTCTCGAGGTCAATCTGATAATGGTGTTCATCATCAATCGTGAAACCAAGAGGAATTTGACCGCCGTTGAAGCGAGCCTTGAGCGCATTCTCGGTCATGCCACGGGATACCTTTTCAGCCAGATCAATAGAAATCTGGAAAAGTCAAGAAAAAACTCCAAAAATATTATATAGTATTTTCGACCAACACAACCTCATTGTATTAAATGCCAAAAATTGCACCGCTGTAGACTAAAGAAAAGGCTCGGATAAAAGTTGGATTTATTTTCGAAAAAGGTCTGGACTTCCTCAACTTTCTGTGGTATTGTTGTATGCTGACAGGAGGTACGGCAAATGAAAAGTATGATAAAAGAGCTATGGCACGGAAATATCATTCCGCAAGAGGACAGTAGAAACAACTCCCCGGAAATGAAAGAGCTTATGGAATATATGGCTCGTCATCACGATGACCTGCTCAAATCAATGACGGACGAGCAGAAAGAGACATTTGAAAAATTTGAGGACTGCTGGGGCGAATACGCAAGCTACGCAGAGGAAGCTATCTTCGAATACGCCTTCCGACTCGGAGCGCGGTTGGCGATGGAAATACAAAAAGATACAGATACATAATGCAAAAATGAGGATAGGATCAGAAACCTATCCTTTTTTCTTTCTGCCCTCAAATCTTTAGCCTATCTTTAGCGCGGCGTGATATAATCCTCTCGTAAAATGGGAAAAGGAGGATTTCGTATGGCGTTTCAAACTGTGTTCAAGCGGTATGAGCTGAAGTATATGCTGACGCTTGAACAAAAGGAAAAGATACTTGAAGCTATGTCGCTCTATATGGAGCTTGATAAATACGGACGGACGACGATACGGAATATCTACTTTGATACCGATAATTACAGACTGATCAGGCGTTCGATTGAGAAGCCTGCCTATAAAGAAAAACTGCGAATACGAAGCTATTCCCAAGCCACTACTGACAGCACGGTGTTCGTGGAACTGAAAAAGAAATATCAAAAGGTGGTCTACAAGCGCAGACTTCCGCTATGCGATCGAG